>JAZQYS010000390.1:0-2379 GCA_045633645.1 Victivallaceae bacterium
TGTTTGAGCAACATGAAACAGCTGGCGGTCAATCATGTGATTTATTCTACAACTTTTAATGACTACATTATCCCTGTCATCTGGTATCCCAACGGCAGTCAGGCATATAAAGCCATGCTCTGGTACAATCTGGTACTGGGCAATTATCAGGGCGAGGACGGCGTTAAAAATGGAAAACTCAATCACAATCTGCTGCGCTGTCCTTCAGACCCGGCACCGAAAGAGTTGAAAGTTTCCGGTTGGGGAGATGCCTTCATTGAGAGCCACAAAGACTGGCGTCTCAGTTACGGTTGGTTGAAGGGAACCGGTTATAACGAGTGTTCAGAGGAATCGGCAATCGTTCAAATGTATAAAATGCCGCACTTGAAAAATCCGCCGTCACGTTCAGTTGCCTGCATTGACAGGCTTCCGACGACAGACACCAACGTCACAATGATCGTTGACCGTCCGGAAAAATTCACAGTCAGCGACAAGATATACGAAGTGTTCCCCATGCGGCACAACGGTTTGGACAACTTCATGCTCCTGGATGGACACGCAGCTTCTGAAAGTGCCCTGAAAATGGGAGCCGCCGGATACCGGACCGCAACCAGAAAAAAATAATGTTTACAAAAAAGAGATATTCCGAATGAAAAATTTACTCATCGTTTCAATTCTGCTTCTGGCGATTTCAAATGTTTTCGCGTTCACAGGACGTGAAAAAGAGTTAAAAATGGGCGTCTACATTTATGACTATGCTTTCCGCAGAACGGCTGCCGCCAACGGAGAAAATCTCAAGGATTTTGTGGAAAAGCATTTCAAAATACTTCAGCAGCACAGAGTCAACGCCATTCACCTGACCGTAAACAGAAAAGACGGCAGGGAATTTCAGGAAATCTGGCTGCCGCTGATGAAAAAATACGGTATCAAAGGTTATTTGCAGCTGGACTTCGCCTATTTTTCCTACGAAAGCTCCTGGAATGAAAAAATGGAAAACATACGAGCAAAATATGCGGCAAATTTCATAGAAAAATTCAAAAATGAACCGCAAATCATTGCTTTTTCAATCCGCGAAGAAGTGGCGCACAACCAGGTTCATGCGATGGCATACTACTATCAGAAAATAAAAGGACTTGTTCCTGACTTCAAATATTTCATCGTCCACAGCGGACTGGGAGCCGCCAAGGATCATCCGGTTCCGGATCCCGTGATTTTCGGGACTGACCGTTATGCGTTCTGGTGGGAGTTTTCAGGAAACGGTTATCTGGCAACGCCGGCATCTGCGCTCAACTGGTTGAGAAATGAAGCAGCAAATTATCAGGCAGAAGCGGCAAAAAGAGGTGCGGATTTTCTCTGGGTCGTAACCGCAAATGCCTTTGTTATGGGTTCTGACGCTCCGGAAAAAGGCTGGGCGCGCTCCTGGGAAAATCCTATTCTCAGAGAAAAAATCCTGCGTTACACCAGAGAAAAACGTTTCGGCTGGAATAAAGACAAAATCGGCAAAGATGAAATACTCTGGGCGTGGAAATGGTATCTGCCCCCAAAGAACTGCACCAAAGCCATGATCTGGACAGGAATTCTTGAAGGAGCAAAATCAATTCTGTTCTGGAGTTACAATCCGCCTGCGGATAAAATGGAAGCAAATTCTCCGGCAGAAGCGATTTCCCGACGTATAGCCCGCCGTCCCGCCCGTCACAAAGGGGATATTTCCTGGGTCAGTATGGCGGGACGCCCCGGTATTGAAAATACGAGTTTGAAAGAATTTGCTCAAACAGCAGAAGAACTTGCGCCGTACTCAAAATTGATTTGCATGATGAATAAATCTCCGGAGTCTCCTGTCATCACAGATAAAAAGAAAAAAATCTTCAACCGCGCTTTTACAATTCCAACTTACAACGGCAAAATTATCGTCATTCACAACGCCAACGTCGGCAGGTGGCCGGGCAACAAAGCCGTATTCGGCAGCAATGACAATATAAAAATTGACAAAAATGGAAATCTCGAAGGATACATTCCCTTTAAAACACCGCAAAAAGTTGATTTCAAAATAAAAAAACAGACCCAATCTGAAGTCTTTGACTGGATAACCGGCAAAAAAATAAGTTTAAACCATAACTCCGGCACAGTCAACATTCTGCCCGGCAGTGGGACTATGCTTTTTATGGGCTCAGAAAAAGAATTCCTGCGCCTGAAAAAAACGCAAGATAAGATATAATTTTACCCCTTTTGCAGGAATACGTTAAAACAACATATTTTTCAAAACGCTCTGTTCCCATTGAGGGGAGATAGTTGAATTTTTAGTAAAAAACGCTTCTTATTATCCAAGTAAGACATTAGGTGTCTTATATAAAATGCTATATTATAGTGTTCAAAGATAATAAGGAGTGATTTTTTATGAAT
>JAZQYS010000391.1:0-4312 GCA_045633645.1 Victivallaceae bacterium
CGACTGACAGGAGCCAGAGCGGCGGCGGTTAAGAGACCTTTGATAAAATCACGTCTTTTCAATTTTATTCTCCTTCTGTTGTTTCAGATAAAACCTTTTGATAAGCAATCGGCGAAACTGTCATGGCTTTTTTCAAAGCCGGACAAACTTGTTGGCAGGCACCGCAACCGATACAAAGATGTTTTTTGATCGGACGGGGTGTTGTGTTTTTACGGAGCGTGATGGCTCCGGTGGGACAAACTTTTCCGCAACGTCCGCATTTTTCTCCATCCTGAAAAGCGATACAGTTGCGCGGGTCAAATTTTGCCTCTGCAATTTTTATGCGGCGTTTTTCGGGCAGAGACAGAGGCGTAATGGCACCGGTTGGACAAACATTTCCGCACCGGTTGCAGTTGTAAAGGCAGGAACCCTGTTCCAAATCAAGTTCAACCGCCCCCATGCCGTAAGGGGAGGGAACGATTATGTCTGTCGGACAGTTGACAACACAGAGCATACATGCTGTACATTTATTGGCAAATACAGCAGGATTTCCGGCTCCGGGAGGCAGAATTTTCAATTTACGTCCGACTTTGAGCAGACCTGATTTGGCAAAAATGAATCCCGCCGCAAGTCCTGCGATGAAAGAACCTGCGGAAATCAGAAAACGGCGACGTTCGGAAGAGTGGATTTTTTCAGGTTTTCCCGGAGAGAATGAAATACATTCTTTCGGACACGCACTCATGCATGCCATGCAGCGGATACAGCGGGCATTGTCAATAGTGTTTTCTTTGATATCAATACATCCGGAGGGACAGACTGTAACGCATTTTCCGCAATGGACACAATCTCCGGAAATTTTCAACCGGAATATACCGAAACGGGAAAATACACCGAGCATTGTTCCGACCGGGCAAAATACCGTACAGAAAATCCTTTGTTTCCAAACTGCAAGCACGATAATCAGAAACAAAACAATGGCACCGCCCAGCGAAAATGAAGCGAATACTCTTCCGGCATTGGAATAAGGTGCGAGCAGAAAAAAGCCAAGATTGGAACCTCCTGCGAAAAGTCCTGCAATGATTCCGGCGATAAGATAGCGTAGAAGAAATAAGTTTTTCCTGACTTTACCTTTGCGTCGGGAAAGCAGGATAAAAACATCCTGAATAATCCCGAACGGACAGCAGAATGAACAGTAAAATCTGCCGAAAACAACAGTTATACCAATGAGGAGAGCCAGCATTATTGCCGCGCTTGCTGAAAGTCCGGCAATGCGCATGACAAGCGGAGCTGCCTGAAATTTGAAGATAAACGACAAGCTTAACGCCAGTTCCGAAAAGACAAGCAGAGAAAGCGCAAGAAATAATCCGGCGGCGATGATCCTTATGACAACAGCATATTTTTTTAACTTCACAGAAAAACCTTTCAGTAAACGCCTACATTGTTCTCTATTATAACGTTTTTAACCTGTTTGAATATTGTACAACCTGACGATTTTTTTGCAAAAGAATATACTTTTTGCGGCGGCGGATCAAAGGGATACAAATTGTTGTACTCAAAAGAATTACCGTCAATACGGACTTCTTCTGCTGAAAAAACAGCTATTTGCGGACGTTTTTGAGAGATGAAAATATTATTTCTGACAATAACTGTTCCATGATAGTAAAAGTTTTTGCGGCAGCGGCTTATGTCAGGATAAACAGATACCGTTTCGCGGGTGGAACTGAAACGTTGATAGCAGCAGTTTTCAAATCGGTTGTTTTCAATGATTGCGGTTTTGACCGGACCGGTTTCGTACCATGCGGTACAGCCTCCGGCAATGAAAACAGCGGCGCCGGTGGTGTGGAAAAAGCAATTCCGGATAACCAGACTTGCCAAACCGGAAGCAAGAACGCCCCTGCCCCTTAAAGTTGAAAAATTGCAATTTTCCACTTCAAGAACAGCCTGTCCCGGAGCAAGAACCCTGACGCAATCGCCCGGAGTCCATTGACGGGGAAGATTCTCTGATAATTCAACAAGAGATTGGTTTTCATCAAGCTGTTCAACGTGAGTTACTGCAACTTCAGCATAAGCAAATCCGGTTGCAGATTTGACAAATTCCAGAACGTCTCCGGGACGGGCACCGGGAAAGCCCGCCTGCTGAAAGTGACCGGTTCCCAGCAGAATATGCCGCTTATCCTTTGCTTTTGAAGTCGGCCGGTAAATGCCGTGGACATTGAGCGAATCGTCAAGCGTTCCCGCACATTTGCAGTTGCTGACACGCAATTTCCCCCGGCACTCCACCATGTGTATTGCATCGTCTGAAGCTGAAACACTGCGATTGCGCGGAATGACTTGCACTTGTTCAAAAGTAACATCCGAGCAGAACTGGGCGAGTAATCCCATGCCGGCGGCGTGATGAATGATCACATTTAGGATTGTGACTCGGGAACACTCAGAGAGGACGATTCCGGGACAGAGCCGATCTTCATGTTTGATCAGAACGTTGCCTGCCGGCAGTATTCCGGGGATGATTGCAGCGCCGTCTTTGAATTGAAGATTGTTATTTTTGACGACCGTAACGTTTGCATCCCAGGGCATTTCATTCTCTTCCGGAAGATACGGACGGCTATGCAGTTCTCCGGAAAGATTGTCAAATTTGTCGCCGCAGAAATGAATTTTTCCATCAGAAAAACTGTGTTTCCCTTGAATTTCCAAGTAACTGACACCATTTTCAGAACCTGTTATGCAGCCGTCTGAAACAAAGGAATCTTCAAAATCAATGGTAAATCCTTCAAATTGCAGATTTTCGCAGTTTTCAGCAACGACCGGAGAAATTCTGCCGTGGAAAAAGAGTTCCGTGTTTTTCCCCCGGACGGTTAGTTTTTTTATACCTTCCAGATGAAGAGCGATGGTTTTTATTCCCTTGTCGTTGTTGGAAAAATACAGGAATTTTTCTGTGCAGCCTGTTGGAAAAAACTCATATTTTCCGGGATGAAAACAAATTTCATCCGCCCCTGATTCAATTGCCTGATTTAAAGCTTTCTGCCAGTTGACAACAGCGTTTTCTCCGGGAGCGGGAAGTTCTACATAAATACACACGGTTGACCTCATTCAAATTTCATCTTGTTTCAAAGAAAGAATATACATGAAGCAGCGATGTTTTTCAAGTGGAAAATTTTTTTGAATTCTCCGTATGGAACAGGCAAATCGTTTTTTTTGAAATGATTTAACTTGAAAACGGCGCAGTTGGCAGTATAGTAATAAAATGGATTTTTTATAGAACATGGAAGAATGAAGATAAAATGAACAAAAAATTTTTCATATCAGGTATTCTGCTCTGCCTGGCAGCGTTGACCGGTTGTGTCGGTTCCAGCAGTGAAACGCGCTGTTTTACTCTCGGCAGTAACGGCGCAGAAAAGGTGTTGCCCTGCCGGGTGACGATTTTGCGCTTCCGTAATCTTTCGGGTGCCGACAGGAGATTTCTTTACCGTTATCAGAATAACCGCATGCAGAACGATGAATTCAGCCGCTGGCTCCTTGATCCTGAGCTTTTGCTGGAACGGCTGCTGCGCAGTAAACTGAACGGAACGGGACGTGACGAAGTCCGCGCCCGTTGCGTGATAACGGCTTTTGAAATTGATATTGCCCGGAATACTGCCGTGCTTGCCGGGGATTTCACGCTGTATTGCGGCGAAAATATCCTGACGTTCCGCGTGCAGGAGGAACGGAAAATTTCTGCTGAGTCCGGCGATTTTGCCGCAGCTGCCGCGGCGGCTATGGATCAGTGTGCCTCTGCGCTTGCCGGAACGCTCAGGGAAAAGGTTCTGTTACTGTATAAACAATCGCAGACGGGAAATTCCCGGCTGTAAATTATCGGAGAGTTTTGATCATGAAAAAATGTTTGTTTCTGTTGTGCCTGGTGCTGTTGTGTTCCGGATGTACGACTTCAGTTTGCCGTCATTACAAAATGGAACCTGAAAGCCGGAGCAGTTCCGGACGTATCGCTGTTGCAGGAATCCGCGGACAGAATACCGGATGCTATCTCTTTAACTGCATCCCCGTCTGGAGTGGTAAGCCGCACAGACCCAATGAGAAAAAATGGTCCATGTGGCGCAATTATGTCAGAAAGCGGGATCTCCGGAAAATGTTTGCAGTCCGTGCCAAGCAGCTTGGTGCTGATGATATTGAGGATTTTTCCGTCACAGAGGAAAACAGCGGGTTGTGGTCTCTTGGGATTATTTGGACCAGGACTGTTTCAGGGCAGTGTGTCGCTGTGAAAAATCTTTCAAAAAAGAAAAAAACAGGTGATGTCCGGACGGAATAAGATAAAAAATTCACTCTTTTATAATTATTG
>JAZQYS010000392.1:0-3312 GCA_045633645.1 Victivallaceae bacterium
GCTTACCTTATGCCTTACCGCAATGCCACCCACTCCAACTGGTATATGCACATCAGACAGTGCAACAGCAGTCACAAGGCAAAGACCGTGGGCAACACCGGACGCTGCGACGGCTCAGTTCAGCTGGTTTTTCTTGCGGAAAAAACTTCGACCTGGGATAGATACAACATTACAGACATACCTCTCAAATAATTGATTATGAAAAAGTTTTTTATTCTTTTGACAGGAGTTGCCGCGCTTTCTCTTGCCGCGGCACAAGTGAATCTCTTTGAACGTTTTGACCAGATGCCGGTTAAGGGAAAACTCTCTGGCGGCAGTAAAATTTCGCCTGCTTCAGGTGTGGAAAAAGGGGCGTTGACGGCAACGGGCAACAAAAATAATTATCAGTACATCTATCAGTACAAATTCCCCGTCAAGCCCGGAGAAAAATACACCATCACCCTCAATGCAAAGACACCGGTTGCCGGACTTTTCGTCTTTGTTCTTTTTGAACCGGCAAAGGGCAAACCTGCCATCAAGCCGCATGTTTTCAGAGTCGGCTCCACTGCAAACAACTGGAGTTTCAAAATCTTTGACTTCACTGTTCCCGAAGGTGCCGTCAGCGGAGATTTGCGTTTGCGCCTGGTAAAATGTCTGCCGAATCAGCAGTTTTTCATCGACCATCTGCGACTTTCCACTCCCGAAAGACTGCACATGACGGCTTTTGAAACCGCCTTTGACGGATGGGTTTTCAACAAACACCTGATCTTTGACCGCTTTATGATGCGCAACACCGGAACCATCGTCAATGAATGGAAAGAAGCCAAAGTCGGTGAAGCCTTCTTCAAAGCCGTCGGCAACGGTTCAAGAATGCAGTATCCGCTTTATATTGAAAATCTTGCAGTCACACCCGGTTGCAACTATGCCTTCACCGCTTTTCTTAAAGCCAGCGAAAGTTTCCGTTATCCCAACAACGGTATGATCATCTTTTTCTACAAAGATGCCAAAGGCCGTCCCGTCGGACAGTCCCGGTATCACATCCGCAACACCAACGGAGAATGGAAAGAGTTCACCCATGGTTTCACCGTTTCTCCCAAGGCCGTCATGCTGGATATCGGCCTTAACATGCGTAAAATGCCCGCAAAAGAATTTATTCAGCTGGATCATATCCGTTTCAAAAAAAGCGCAAGCAATATTGAGTGTTCTGTCTCCATTGATCCGGATAAGGATGAACTCACCCTCAATAACATGATTTCTGCGGATATTCCCCAAAGCAGCATCAAAAGCATGACCTATGTATTCTCCAACGGCAAAAAGATTGCAGCCAAATATCTGCAGCCGACTGTCATAACTCTTGCTGATTTCAAAGACGGCTCCTATTCCGTCCATCTGCTGCTGGAATCCAAAGACGGCAAAAACAAAAAGACGCCTGAACAGAAATTCATGGTCTGCCGCAATCCCAAATGGCGCAACAATCTGCGTGTACTCAAAGACAATGACCCCCCGCCCGCCCCCTGGAAAATGCTCAATCGCAAAAACAACAATCTCTTTACCTGGAACAATGATTTTGTATTTTCTCCCAAGACCGGGCTTGTCAACATCAAAGAACTTTCTTCAGGCATGAATCTGTTGAAAAAACCGCTGATTCTTACCGTCAACGGAGAAAAAATCGCAGTCAGTTCCCTGCGCTGGAAAGACGGAAAATCCCGCACACTCCTTGAAGGCAGCTGCAGCGGCAAAAACTGGCAGGGCAAATTATCCTGCAAAATTGACTACTCAGGTTTCGCCCGTTTCACGCTGGATATCACTTCAAAAGCAAAGTTTGATCTTGCTTCCTGTGATATTGAACTTGAAATTCCGGATATGAAATTCCTCTACCGCAGCGATGACTCCTGGACCGCCATCGGCGCGATTGATCTGAAAAAGACCCCGAAATGGGAAACGAAAAACTTCTACAACGAATTGCAGTTCGGCAATGAAGATCGTGGTATAGCTTTCTACATTGACAAACTCTATCCTGCCAGAGGAAAATTCAATAAGAGCTGGATCAAAACGGATGGCAAAAAAGTTCAAATCCACACCGTTTTGACTCCCAAAACTCTTGAAAAAGGCAAAACGCACAAAATGGAATTTGCCATTCAGCCCTACCCCTACCGTCCTGCGGAAAACAACTGGAAAAACCTGCGTTTCCGCGCCGGAAAATACAAGAATCTTGAACTTATCTGGCACACGCTCGGACACTACACCTATTGCGGTTCAACCTCTCATGCCGCCAAACCTGATGCCCTCCGCAAAATCATCAAAAACAAGCAGGGCAAGATTCTCTATTATCAGTTCCCGTTCTACATTATGGACAACATTCCCGAATGGAGTTACTTTGCCAAACGCTGGAAAGGTATGCCCGCCCGTGCCTACGACCTGCGCAAACGCGGCGGCATGGCATGGAAAGGACGTTTGACGGATAAAGACTGGCAGGATTATTATCTGCACGTCTTTGTCGATCACCTGAAAAACTTTGCCTGGGACGGCGTTTATTATGACTGTTTCGGCAGTGACGTTTTTGTGGAAAACGGTGAGACGTTCCACCCTGTCTACGCCTGCAGAAATTTCCAGGAACGCATCTACATTGCCCAGAGATTGAACAACCCGGCCTCTCTTACCGTCACGCACACCGGCGGTTCCCAGTCCGGCAGTGCCGCCGCTTTTTCCAACGTGATTCTCATGGGAGAACAGTACAGAGGACAGTGCAGCAGACACACTTATCCGCTGGAATTTCTCTCTCTTGATGAATTCCGTTACGAAAATGCCGTCAACATGGGTCCCGACCGCATGTTCCTGCCGCAGTATCACGATCAGGAAAAAATCAACAATCCCAAACTTGCTTCACATTTGATGGGACTGGTTTTAACGCACAATCTCATGCTTTACCCCAACTTCATCAACAAAAAGGTTGAACTTTCTGTCCGTTACCGTCAGTTTGAGTTCGGTATGCAGAACAGCACGTTCTATGCTTATTGGAAAAAGCATACCGCCGCCCTGCCCTCTTCTTCCAACAGCAAACTTGTCAGCAGCTGCTGGAAAAATGACAAAGGTATTTTAATGGCAATTCTCAACCCGACAGACAAAAAGCAGGACTTCACCATCAAAACTCCCGCAGGATACAGCATCAAATATTATTTCTCTCCCGAAAAAGGAAAAGAAATCAAAGGCAGTACCTTCGCGCTTGACGGCTACATGTCCGCCCTCGTCCGTCTGGAGAAAAATTCCCGATAAAGAGTGATGGGAATCGGGGGGGAGGAGAAAAACTTTTTTTCCCGTGAAAAAAAGTTTTTC
>JAZQYS010000393.1:0-5455 GCA_045633645.1 Victivallaceae bacterium
TGCTGTCTTGAAATAGTTTTCTGCGTGCAATAGAAATTTTCCGAACCCCGCCAAGTTAAATTCCGGCGGGGTTCTTTTTTTTGCTCAATAAACCAAGAGGTATAAATATGATTATCATTCTCAAAGAAAACACGACAAAGGAAGAACTCAACAATTTGACCGAAATGCTCAGTGCGCACGGAGTCACGCCGCATATGACCGAGGGTGTGCATCAAACCATTCTCGGACTGGTGGGAGATACTTCCAAAATTGACATTGAAAGTATTTCTCAGCTGAAAATCGTTGAGGCGGTACGGCGGATTCAGGAGCCTTTCAAAAATGCCAACAGAAAATTCCATCCGTTGGATACGGTCATCAAAGTCGGCAATGCCGTTATCGGCGGCGGTTCATTGACCCTGATTGCCGGTCCCTGTTCGGTTGAAAGTGAAGAGCAGATTATTTCTGTTGCGCGCGATGTGAAGTCTTCAGGCGCACAGATTCTGCGCGGGGGCGCGTTCAAACCCCGCACTTCACCCTATGCGTTTCAGGGGTTGCGCGAAGAGGGAATAAAGCTTCTTCTTGAAGCCAAAAAAGATACCGGACTGCCCGTCGTGACGGAAATCATGGATTTGTCGCAGCTTGATCTCTTTGATGAAATCGACATCATTCAGGTCGGCGCACGAAACATGCAGAACTTTGAATTGCTCAAACAGCTGGGACACTCAGGAAAACCGGTTTTGCTCAAGCGCGGTCTTTCAAACACCTATCAGGAACTTTTGATGAGTGCTGAATATATCATGGCATTCGGCAATGAACAGGTCATTTTGTGTGAACGCGGTATCAGAACCTTTGAAAATTACACGCGGAACACGCTGGATATATCTGCTGTTCCTGCGTTGAAAAAACTTTCACATCTGCCGGTTGTGATTGATCCGAGTCATGCGGCGGGAATTGCGGAGTTTGTTTCACCTCTTTCAATGGCGGCGGTCGCCTCCGGAGCGGACGGACTTATGATCGAGGTTCACAACGATCCGCCGCGCGCCAAATGCGACGGAGCCCAGAGCCTTACGCCTGAAAACTTTGACAAACTTGCCCAAAAACTCAATATTCTCAAAAAGGCGATATCAGAAGCATAAGACCTGCATTCCTGCGCGCCTGACGCCCGGACAGTTTTTGATGGACCTGATGGACCTGATGGACGACTTTTCAAGAGCAATGCCTGTTGTCCATTGAGTCCATGCGGTCTATTTTTGTCCATCAAATGCTGGAGGGAGTTTTAATTCTTCGGGATAGTTCTCTTACGTACAAAACAGTTGCCGGCAATGCGATTTTGCTGAATTATGCTGTTTCTTCGGAAAACATCTCTGAAAATATAAAAATAAAGACAGAAAACGGCTTTTACCTCAAAGTAAATGTCTGTAAATTACGATGAAATAAAAGCCGCCCCGGAAAACAGTCGCACCGCAGACATTTGTATATTTTTTTCTTACAACCCCTTCCACGCCTTTACGGAGATTGTGCGTTCAAGCCTTTCCTGTTCTTCTTTGGGGACTTTTGAAAAGAAATTCAGCCCCGTTGCTTTTTCGACTGCATCAACCGTTACGGCGAAAGCCGCCAACGGTTTATACCTGATACTGTATTTGCCAACTGATGCTTAGGTTGAATAATAAAAAACTGAACTGCACGATTTCTGATAAGATGAAACAACGGCTGTATATTACAAATCAATAACACCGTTCAGAAAATACTCTGGTTGGTTCTTTTTTTAATTGTCAAATGTAAAAAAACTGAAAAACAAAAAAAACAACGGACTTAACGAACCTTTATCCAGACAGAATTTTTATCTGGATATGTCCGTCAGAGTCCGTCGAATCAGTCACAGAAACAGCTTATTTATCTGTATTCCATGACAAGAAGTGTGATATCGTCATTCTGAGGTTCTGAACCGGCAAAATTTGACACTTCAGCGCGAATCAAATGCACTATTTCTTCCGGTGAAATATTGTTGGAAGAGAGCGTTTTCAACAGCTGCTCTTCTCCGAAAAGCTTTTTGCTGCAATTCATCGCTTCAGTAACACCGTCGGTATAAAGAATGATTTTGTCATTCTTTTTCAACTGCAGGTCAACTGCCGTGTACCGGGCTTTGCGCGAGGCACTCAAAACAAGAGAATGCTTGGTCTTCAGATATTCCGCTGTACCATCTGCGTATTTTACAACAGGCGGATTGTGTCCGGCGTTGACGCAGGTAATAACACCAGTTCTCAAGTCGATAACACCGGCAAATGCGGTCAGAAACATGTGCGCTTTATTGTTTTTGCAAAGTTCCTGATTTGCAAGCTCAAAGGCTTCTGCGACCGGATGTTTCAGAATCAACTCTTTCAGAAGGGTCTTTGCTGTCATCATATAGAGCGCCGCCGTAATTCCTTTGCCGGAAACGTCTGCGATCAAGATTGCCAGATGATCTTTATCAATTGCAAAAAAATCATAAAAGTCACCGCCTACTTCGCGTGCAGTGAACATGCCCGCATGGAGTCGATACCGTTCGTCTCCGGCAAAATCGACCGGCAGAACAGAGGTTTGGATCATTCTGCCCATCTCCAATTCAGCATCAATGCGTTTTGCTTCGTTTTCTATTGCTTTTTTCAGAGCAGAAACCGTTGCGTTGATACCGTTTGAAAGCGTGCAGAATTCGGCTGTGGTTGATACTGAAACCTGTTGTTCCAGATCCCCTCCGGTAATTTTATTCAGAGAATCATTGACAGAATAGATTCCGTTGATGACCACTTTCTGCAGCAGGTAGGATATCAGCAGAAAGATGACACCGAACAAAATCAAGTTGCCGATGATCAGAACTTCAAGGATCGAATCGCGGAAAACAAACATTTCCTTTTCCGGAAGTACTGCGGTCAGAAGATGCTTTCCGGAGACAACCGAAAGCGCAATGCTGTCGCCCATCTTGGTTACTTTTTTATAATTATCCGGTAAGTCGGTATTTTCGGAAATATATAAAGTTCCATTGGTTCCGATGTGGATATCTTTTTCGATTTGCTTGATGTCTGCCAAGTGCTGTGCTTCGATGATTCGCTCAGGGCGGTAACCAATCTGGACGATGCCAGGTTTGTCAATACGCGCTACCCCGACATACTGAAAAAGGATCTTGAAAGAGCCGTTCAACTGCGGAGGTTGCACCAGTTCGAATTTTTTATCAGTAAGAGCCGGCATGAATGCTGCTGACTGCGTCTGTGAATTCATGTCATAACCGCGATAATTCAGCGATTTATTGAATGATACAGACCACTGAAGAACACCTTTTTCATCAGAAACATGCAGTTCATCAACATCGAGCTTTTTGCGGATCTCATCAAGTTTCTCTGTATTCTCCAATATGGTGGGATCAGATGCGATCAACAGAGCAAACGCATGAGTTTTGGCAAGCGCCGCAGCGTCTGAAAGATGCGTTACTGTTTTGAGGTTGTGTTCGGTAATGAGGATTTTACGGGAGACTTCGGAAAGGTTTGACTCCAGCATATCTACAGTAGAAAGTTCTGCAAGATAACTGTGCAGATGCCAGGAGACGGCAAAGGTTGCCAAAAATGCCAGCACAACGAGCAGAAACAACCATTTTTGAAATAAAAACTTCATTTATTCCGGTTCTCCAAACTCTTGGTGAGTATCAATATGTTTTTTCCGTCTTTCCGGCAATAGTCTACGGAATCCATCATTTTTTTGACCATGAACATTCCCAGTCCGCCGATTTTCCGTTCAGACAGCGCACTGCTGGTATCAGGTTCGGAGATTGCAAGCGGATCGAATGCTATCCCGGAATCGCTGAAAATGATCCGCAAGCTTCGGGTTTCAGAAACGAATTCAACCGTGATTGCAACATCTCCTTTTCCGTCTGGATAAGCATAAGATGCAATATTGGTAAATATTTCATCACAAGAAATGATCAGCTGTTTTTTGATGCGTTCCTGTATATCCAGTTCAGCGGCAATACTCAAAAGCCACTGCTGAAGAACGGTGAATTCACCGCGATCGGCCGGGACGATCAGTTGAGGATTGCCGTTGTAACAGAATGTTTTGTTTTCTGTCGTCATCTGGAATTTTACCTTATTCCAGATTCAACAACGAATCGAAGCCGGTCATTTCAAAGACATCACGGACATCTTCGTTGACATTTTTGACAGTCAGGTTGCCGTCAACATCTTCCATCTGCTGATTTGCCATGAGAATGACACGAAGACCGGCGCTGGAAATGTAATCGACTGCTGCAAAGTCAAGAACGAGATCTTTGACGTCGGAGATGTTTTCCTGCAGTTTGGAATCCAGTTCCGGTGCGGTGACAGTGTCGATATTTCCGCTGATCGTAACGGTAAGAGAGCTGTCCTGTTTGTTGAATTTAACTTCCATTTTCGTAAGTCCTTATGTTTAGTTTTTTCAAAGAGTTATTATAAGTTGATTGTTGTTATCCGCAAGAGCTTTGAACTCAGTTGTTCTGCTGCGTTTTTTGATGATCATGCGGGCAAGTTCTCCTGCGGGAGAATCAGAATCCAGCGGATTTTCCGCATTACCCTGCCATTGGAGAGTAAGTTCTGTCATTTTCGTTTCTTCAGAAATGCCGATCTCAAGAGAGACCTCGCGGATTTCGGGGAAGATGACATTGATCATCAGTTCCTCAAGAACGGAATACAGTGCTTTGATTTGTTTGCTGTCAAGCATCTGCTTTTCGGCAAACTCTGTCACTTGACTCTGGAAGTGGTACAAGTCAAAATCCGTCTTGTTCAAATTGAAATTGAGCATATCGATCCGCCGCAGGAACGCCTTTGTTTTTGGGCGGGCGGGATTTTCAAAAAGCTCTTTTGCCGGGCCTGATTCATAGATTACGCCTTCATCCATATAGAAAATACGGGTTGACACATCGCGGGCAAAACGCATTTCATGAGTGACGATAAGCATGGTGATTCCGGTTTTAGCAAGGTTGCGCATCACGGAAAGAACTTCGTTGACCATGGTGGGGTCAAGGGCGGAGGTCGGTTCATCAAAAAGAATGATTTCCGGTTCCATAGCCAGTGCCCGGGCAATGGCAATACGCTGCTGCTGACCGCCAGAAAGTTCTTGCGGCAGGGCGTTGGCTTTGCCTGCAAGCCCCACAAGTTTCAGCAGTTCCATCGCCTTGGCTTCGGCTTCCGCTTTGCTCTTTTTCAAGAGAGAGACCGGTGCCATGGCGATATTTTCCAGAACTGTCAGATGTCCGAACAGATTGAATGACTGAAACACCATGCCCATTTTGCGTCGGATGGCGGTAATGTCGGTTTTTGTATCAAGAATATTTTTTCCGTCAATCCAAATTTCGCCGCCATCGGGCTGTTCAAGCAGATTCAGACAGCGCAGGAAGGTACTTTTCCCCGTTCCGGAGGGCCCGATAATGGAGATGACTTCGCCTTTTTCAATGACGGCATTCACATCTTTGAGAACG
>JAZQYS010000394.1:0-6155 GCA_045633645.1 Victivallaceae bacterium
ACATCATGCCTGCCGGACTGCCTTATGAATGTGCCTGTATGTTGTGGGATTCTGCTCCCGTCTTGCAGGAACTTATCCATAATGAAAAAGTTCTCGGTGTTTTTTCTGCCCACTTGCATTTCAACAGCACATGGGATTGGAACGGTAAAAAAATTGTGATTACTGCTTCACGCGGCGCATCTCGTTTCATTCACCTTGAAGACGGCAAAATCTCTTATATTGAACCGTTGGATAATATCAATGCAGAGTTGTCTCCCCGGTACGACAGCGCCCGTGCTGAGGCAGCACCGCTTGATTTGCATTACTGGCTGCCGGATGGCGTTCTTGCAAAAAATACCTTCTGGGTACTCAAAAGCAAAGGCTTTTTTGATGATTCCTTGAGACCTCTGCATTGGGGGTGGCACGATCCTGAAGGACCGGGCGGCTTGATCTGGTCACTGCCGCCGGAATTTCTGCCGGATAAGGAAATGTGGTTTTCAGTCAATTTCCGTTCCACAACGCCGTGGAAACTTTTGTTGGAGGAAAACGGAGTCAGGACAACCGTCTGTCAGGGCGAACCCGGCGATAATCTGATTGCGACCGGCTCTTTCGGATGTGGTCCAAACCGTCCTTTCCGCCGGGTTATTCTGGAACAGGAAGCTCCGGCGTGCGGACATACTGCTGTATTGATGGCTTTGCATGAAACACCCGAGCCTGAGCTGAGATTGTACAGCTGACGTCTGCTCCTGTCGGTGAAGAGCAGAACTGCACCGGAAAATTATTGAAAATTGCAAAAAAAAGAACCTGCTGCGAAAAAAAGATGTTTTGCAGCAGGTTCTTTTGCCTGGTTTTCTCTGTTCCCGAACAAGAGTCTCTAAAACGGGCAACTTTGGAAACAGTTGGCTTTTATTTTCAGCATTTAAAGGCGTTATTTTCCCATTCTTTTACGCTGCCGCGCAGAGCGTCCAGGGCGATTTGCGCTTTGGGGTCGCCTGAGAGAACGCGCAACATGAGCGCGCCTTCATCGGCGCAGAGAGTGTCATGCATCGGGAAATACCAGCGCATCAGAAATGTTGCATACTTTGTCAGACGGAAGTCTGAGTAAACTCTCAATTGATCGCCTTCAATTTTTTCGACTGCCGCAGAAAGTCCTTTACGGATACTGTCATGCAGATCATGCAGTTCTGCAGAGTGTGCAAAGACCAGGGTTGAATACCATCCTGCCAGATCACGGGTCTGGCTGTTGACTTTATGTTCATCAACTTCAAAGCGGTCTGTTCCGTGAGAATCGTCAAGACCGACTACGGGGAACCGGTTGCCCTTTGCACATTCCTCATAGTAACGCACGATTTGATGATTATTGCTCTGAGGCAGATATTTGTAATGACCTCCCAATAATTCAAAGGCATCAAATTTGCGGCGTTTAAAAATTTCAGAAGTAATCTCTTCGCTGATGACGTATTGTTCAGTATACCAGTAGGGGTGACAGAATACACAAAGTCCGCCGGCTTTGCGTATCTCATCAAAGACCCATTCGCTTGCGGCAATGTCAAAGGCACTTTGTTCAGTAAGTCCCTCCGGAAGAGTTTTCCGGATCTCGTCAACCTCTCTGCGGTATTGTTCTTCATTGTCGTAACTGAGCTTGTGAACGCTGTATTTTCCGCCGAAGTTGACAATGTGAACAGGATTGCCGGGGGAATGGACCTCTTCTCCCGGATAAAGTTTGAAATCAGGATTTCTTTCCAGCCAATACTCTTTTGCTGTAATGGAGGGCGTATAGTTTCTGTGATCGCTGATTGCGCAGAAATCCATTCCCAACTGCCGGTATCTTGCCGCCACATAACGGGGTTCTTCTCTGCCGTCTGAACCGGTGGTGTGGATATGAAAATTTCCCCGGTAGGGGCGCAGGGCATAGAGATCTTCTTTGAGAGAGTAAAGGTGAAAACGGCGTTTTTTGACAATTACTCCTTTATCGTTTTTTTCAATAATAAGGATATTGAATTCCTGTTCACCGCTGAAAACAGCTTTGAAAACCAGCGTGTCACCGTCAAAATCCCAATCGTTAATCTGATTTTCCGGATCTTCGGGAATCCAGCTGTAACCGCGGTAAGAGTGATCGCTGTTCAACCCGTCCCAGGGATAAAACATGACAGTTATTCTATCTTTGCAGTTTGAAAACTTTGCGTGATCAAAAAGCGGCGTGATACGGATTTCAGATTCCCTTTCCGCCGGGACAATCATCGGGGTTACTTTATAATAATCCATAATTTTACTTTCTTCCATTGACATCAAAGGCAAAGATATTGCCTTTTGTTCCTCTTGTTCTGTTTATCTGCAGCCGTATTTTAGATGCCGGAATGTTGACCGGAAGACGGAAACAGCGCAAGTGCTGTTCATCTGTGCGGTAAATTTCTCTGCCGTCAGCAAAAATTGAAAATCCGGCAATGATTTTATCTGAGACTGCTTTGGCGGGCATGTTCAGCGCATAGGCGGCAGGCAGATTGCGTCCGACTGCACCGGTACGTTCCAGATCGGTGTCAAAAATAACCCGTATTTCATTGACTTGAGCCTTGCTTCCGAAATCGTATTCTGCCCAGTCACCGTTTTGAGCCGTCCAGAAATTGCCTTCTCCCCGTTCAAGACCGCTGCGCAGTACTTCGCCGTCGGTTCCGTTTGAAACGGTCAGAGCCGCCTGCAACGTCAAATCAGGACGTTTGCGGATAAAGCCCGGCAGAGTGCAGTCATCTTCCATCAGGCGCTGGCGGATTTCTCCGATATATTTCTGCGCCGCCTCACGGGGGGATACATTGTATCTTACACAGCTGACTGCCGCACTGCCGACAGCTTGTCCCAGAAGCATACATGTTGCCATAACACGGGTGCTGCTTAAAGCCATGTGAGAAACACTGATGTTTCTTCCGGCAAAAAACAGGTTTTCCACGTTATTGCTGTAAAGCGACCTTAACGGAATGCCATAAGGTTTGTCGGGATAAACATGCGTATTGGGTTCTCCTTTGTGGAGGAATCCGGCGGGGTAGTGATCGTCCACCGGCCAACCGCCGTATGCCACGCAGTCAGGGAAGTTCCGTCCGGATAAAACATCATCCTGTGTCATGATATAGTCGCCTTCATAACGGCGGCTTTCCCGTTTTCCGGGCAGGAATCCTATCCAGTCAAGCGCCCAGTTTTCGGCCTCGTGTTCTCCGTGGTTTTTGATGTGGTCCCAAACACCGATGGCTGTTTTCAGAAGTTCATCCCGCAGTTTTTCTGTATCGGCAATCGTGTTGCCTTCGCCGCCAAGTTCCAGAAACCAGAAGTTCTGCAGCGGTCCCATCTGATGATAGCGGTTTTCCAATGCACTGTCATCCGGATAACGGTTGCTCCACCAGGGCGGCTTGAAATCCTGACGTTCGGACATTTCTCTTGCCTGCATTAAGCAGCTCATACCCATCGTGCAACTGTCTTCATGCTCCGGAGCCATGGACTCACCGAATTCAGATTTACCCTCCCGTCCCCAACGGAAATTTGCTCCTGTCAGAGGGGCAAGGATACTGTCTCCTGAACAATCTGCAAAAAGTTTTGCTTCGACCCTGTGAAATTCCTGTGTTGTCAACTGCCAGCCTTTGACTGCTTTGATGGAATTGCCTTCCATTTCAGCATCCATGCAGGAGCAGTTGAGCAGCAAAGTCAGATTTTCCTGAAAACGCAGTTTTTCATAGAGCAGCAGATCCCAGACGGAATAGTTGCCGTTGGGATTGCGGAAGATATTTTCCTGCCGCAGTTCTTCCGGCAGACCGGTTTCCATGTATCCCCAGCAGCCGCAGATCCACATTCTTATTTCGCTGGAAGCATTGCCGCCCAGTACCGGACGTTCATGCATAAGTAATGTTTTTATGCCATATTTTGCTGCTTCGACGGCGGCCCCCATACCGGCAAGTCCGCCGCCGATAATGCAAAGATCGACTTTGTGTTCAATCGTTTTCAACATGATATTTTTCCTCAAAGAAAAATATTACTTTTTCGGCCAGCGCAAACCGGTGCTTTCTCTGAAACGGAACAAACCGACATTGATGACAAAATCTCCTTCAATGGACTTGCGGTAATCGTTCATTGTTTTCCATGCGGCACGGAAGGCTTTTTTGGCGGCCTGAGTTTTTTCCTTTTCCATTCTGATCTGGGCTTTGCGGACTTCAACAGCAAGTTTTGCCTCTTTAAATCCTTTGGCAAGAAAAGCAATTCTTGCCACGGCAAGTTTATCTTTCCGGGCAGCTTCGGCAGCTTTGGCAAGCTGTTTTTCTGCAGCGTTTACAACTTGATCAGTCATGTATTCAGGACCGATGGAAATGAAGTTTTTGAATGTTCCGCCGAGACCTGAAGCTGTGCGGTTGCGCTTTTGCCATACTTTCCATATATCTTCAGTGACTTCTTCGCTGCGCTTTTCCCAGATTTCAAAATAAGCCTTGACCTCTTTGGCGGCGGGACCGAAACAGTTGTAGAAATCTTCAAGGACTGCAATTCCGTTGCGGTCAGGGTCGCTGTGCATTCTCAGCACTGTGTAGATGTTGGGACCCTGAGTTGCCCAGGCACCCACCAGAGAATCCATTTGAGATGAGATCATACCGTTGCGGTAGGCAAAGTTGAAATCGTCGGCAAAACGTTTTGCATAGAACACCGGCAGATTGGCTCCGGAATGCATCAGGTTCGGACGGTAGTGCTGAAGCACGCCGCTGTTTTTCCAGCCCATCCATTCTTTGCGGAATTCTTTACTGGTTCTGTCTGTGTAGGGGAAGAATAATGCTGCTGTATTCAGAATAATGATTCCATCATTGAGTTTGACTTCAACCGGCGGTTTGCGGTAGTTGGCATAGGCAAAAGAAACGACCGGTACGCCGGGATGTTTCTTTGCCGCTTCCTTCTGAATTGCCAGCAGGAATCTTGCGTGGCGGTCTGAAAGCGACGGAATATCATCCTCAGTGGTGCCTTCTTCACCCCATGAAGCCTTGGCAACAGCCCAGCGTTCTTTAAATTTCAGGACTTTGCCTTTTCCCCAGTAGGGAGAACTTGCAAAACGGTGATCTTTCTGATCCCAGCTGCGGCAGTTTTTACAGATGCACATAATGGGGAAGTCGTTTAAACCTACCCCCAGATACGGACGCAGCTGTTTTGTCCGTTTGGGACGTCTTTCCCAGTCGTGGATGATTTGTTTATGCAAGGCGGGATTTGAAAGACAAAGATCTACAAAACCGGTTCCCCAGTCCGGTGTTTCCGGGAGCAGTCCCCGGGTCCCTGCTGTTGTCAGAGCAAAATATTCCGGATGGGTTTTGCCGTATTTTTTCCACCATCCGCCGAATTCATGAGAGTAGTTCATGTTGACGACAGAAGAGATGCGGTGACGGAGCAGAAAACGGCTCTGTGCCTCCCAGTAACGGGCTTCATTTTCCGGTTTTGTCCACAACGTTTGCGTGTATTTGGGACGGCGTGCCGTCAAATCGGTAAAGCGGAGTTTGGGGGCGGCACGCAGTTCTTTTTCAGCGATGACGATATTTTTCTTTTCAGGGATTATCTCTCCCAGTTCTCCGGGCCAGATCCAGCGGACATTCAATTCTTTTTCAAGCAGTTCATAAACGCCCCAGAGGGTTCCGTGCCAGACTGCGTGCCAGGAACTGCCCACAGGACCGGTATCTCTGTCTCTGCCGGTAATGATCAAAAAAACATCTGTACTGCGGATCAGATATTCTGCCGGTTTCAATTTGGCAGTATCAATTTTCTGAGTTTTAACAAATTTGCAATCCCCAAGATAAATACGCACTTTTTGAGCGGATGCAGGAATCTTGTTTTCATTGTAAACAGCAAGTTCAGCACCGCTTGCTTTTTTGATGTGATGGACAAGTTCTTCTGCTGCCACAGTAACGCTGGGCTGCGGTTTTTCCGGAATGATGATACAGCTTTGAGCTTTGCCGTCTTTCACCAGAGTTGCTGCGGAAAGTACTGCGGAAAAGAGCAGTGAACACGCAATAAAATAAAATTTTTCAGTCATATTTTTTTCTCCATATTATATTCCGCGCCAGAATTCATCAGAAGGAACGGATATCATTGCATCGTAATAGGTGCGCAAAGTGGTTGCGGCGTGACCATCCGAAAAGAGATTCGGAATAACATTTTTATGTCCGGCAATA
>JAZQYS010000395.1:0-4967 GCA_045633645.1 Victivallaceae bacterium
CCAGGGGTCCGGTGGTGATATCAACGCCGGCAGTGTGACCGTATTCGGGATGGCCCGGAGTCAGACTTTCCCACTGACGGAAGTTCTGGAGATCTTCCATCTTCAAGCCGTAGTTGAAAAGGTGCAGCAAGCTGTAAATCAGCATGGAACCATGTCCGGCGGAAAGGATGAAGCGGTCACGTCCGATCCAGTTGGGGTTGGCAGGATTGTGACGCAGGTATTTATCCCACAGGGTGAACGCATAATCAGCGCAGCCCAGGGGCATACCGGGGTGTCCGGACTTGGCTTTCTGGATCGCTTCGGCGGCCAGAACACGGATGGTGTTGGCAGATTTTTTTGCCATGGCTTCGTTGTACATGATACAAACCTCTCTTTTTTTGTTAGTTACCACTGGTAATTTTAAACTTTTGAGTTATCTTTTATTAAAGTAACACAAAATTAAATAAAAACAAGACCTGCAACATGGAAAACACAGGCATTTTTACAAAACACAGGCATTTTTGACATGACAGAACGTTTTATCACATCAACTCTCAACCGCCGGGACGCGGCAAAAGAGGTCACACTCCGTCCGCCGAGTTTCGCAGAATTCCCCGGACAGGAACGGGTCAAGGAACAGTTGGAACTTTTCGTTCAGGCGGCAAAAGCGCGCAATGAAGCTCTGGATCACATTCTGCTTTCAGGTCCTCCGGGACTGGGAAAAACCACGCTTGCCTACATTATTGCCAATGAAAGAGGAACTAATCTTAAAAGTTCCAGCGGTCCGGCGATTGAAAAACCCGGTGACCTTGCCGGTCTGCTCACCAGTCTGGAACCCGGCGACGTGCTTTTTATTGACGAGATCCACCGGCTCAGCACCACCGTTGAAGAATATCTTTACAGCGCGATGGAGGATTTTTTCATCGATATCATGCTGGAACAGGGTGCAGGAGCCAGAAGTGTCCGTCTTTCAGTGCCGCGCTTCACACTCATCGGCGCAACGACCAGACAGGGTATGATCTCTGCTCCGCTGCGGGCAAGATTCGGACTCAACATCCGTCTGGATTACTACGATACGCCGCACCTTTGCTCCATATTGACCCGTTCCGCAAGTATCCTCGGCGTGGATATCGAATCCGCAGGCGCAGAAGTTATTGCCTCCAGATGCCGCGGCACACCGCGTATTGCCAATAATCTGCTCCGCCGCGCACGGGACTATGCTCAAATCAAAGCCGACGGTATCATTTCTCAAAAAGTTGCTGAAGCGGCTCTTACCATGCTCCAGATTGACACCGACGGATTGGATGAAATGGACTTGAGGATTCTTGATGTCATCATCAACAACTTCAGAGGCGGTCCCGTCGGACTCAAAAATATCGCCGTGTCTGTGGGCGAAGAAGAAGAGGCAATTGAAGACGTCTACGAACCCTTCCTTATTCAGAGGGGATATCTCACCCGCACCAGCAAAGGTCGGGTTGCAACCCCGAAGGCATGGCAGAAACTTGGCATGGAAAAAACTTTGCAGTCCGGAGATTTATTCTGAAACATCTTATAAAACAAATACAACAGGGAGAAACATTATGCTGACCGATTTGAATTCACTGCTTGCACTTCAGGAACTGGATCTCAAACTCCGCAATCTTGAGGCCCGTCTTAAAATGCTCCCCAGGGAGATGAAGTCCCTCATTGTCAAACGTGACGAACTGCTTGCCGGAACTGCCGCTGCAGCAGACAAAGTGCGGCGCATTGAACTTGCCATCAAGGATACTGAAGGTAAAATTTCAGGTTTGGAAGAGGAAATCCGCAAACTTCAGCAGCAATCCAGTCTGGTCAAGAAAAATACCGAATATCAGGCCATGCTCGCTGCGATTGAAAACAACAAAAAGAAAATCAGCGAATTTGAAGAAAAGACCCTGCTTCTGTTTGATGAACTGGAACAAGCCCGCCAGACTGCCGCAAAAGTCAAAGAAGACAACAACAATACAATCAAAAACATCAAATCCGAATTTGATGAACTCTTTGCCTTTTCAAAGACTGTCGAAGCGGAAATCGCCCGTCTCAAGGAGGAACGTCCCTCACGGCTCTGCGGTATTGATCCGGATACCATGGCACACTACACAAGACTGCTTGCCGCAAAATCGGTCATTGCGCCAGTGTCAAAGGTTGAAGACGGTATCTGCGGCAACTGTCATCTGAAAATCACCCCCCAGTGTCTCAGCGATATCAAACGCGATAAACTTGCCGTATGCGACAACTGTCAGGGATTGATTTATATTGAGGAAGAAAATTTCTGAAGATGAGCAACAACAGCACAAAATGGCAGGAACTGGTTTTCCGCGGCGTGGAATCCGATGAACTGGACTACAAAGCGGCGCAGGATTGGGAAGAGTTGACCAAGGCGGGGAAGGCAAAATTTGTCCGTCATCTGCTTGCATTTGCCAACACCCGCGGCGGTTATCTCGTCGTCGGTGTCGGAGAAGACGCCTCGGGATACCCTGCCCTCAGAACAGGACTTACCGCCAGACAGTGCGCCTCATTTGATCCCTCAAAGGTGGGTGCGTTCGTCAACTCGCATGTGGAGCCGCCCATAAAATTCACCATTGAAAGACCTCTGATCAAAGGGAACAGATATGCCATCTTTGTCATTCATCCCTTTGAGTCGCTGCCGCACGTCTGCGCCAACGGCGTGGACGGGGAACTTCAGGCAGGCGTGTTTTATATCCGCACAGCCGATGCCTCCAGCCGTCCGGCAAGGCGGGCAATGGAGCTTGCGGATATCATCCGCCGTGCCTTGAGAAATCAGCGCGAAATGCTCGGACGTATGCTGCGGGGTATCCTCTACGAAAACAGAACAGATTTTACAGAAACGTGCTCAGGAACCTTTGATGATGCCTTTACGACAGCCTCCATCTACTTCAGACGCCGCCGTCCGGGAGATGCAAACACGGTGCAGCTGTCTCTGGTCTTTGCGCCGGAACACCGTATGGATGAAGCTTTTGAAACTCAGGAACTTTCTGCAGCAGTTGCCGCCGCAGGACTTCCGCACCCCGACGGCAGATTTTTCACAGACAAATTGATGAAATCCGTCCGTCCCGTCAATACCGGATTGCGCTGTCTGTCTGAAAACAGTCCCTGCATGTGGCAGCTTTTCAAGTCGGGAGAATTTCTGTTCTTCGCCGATTTGCAGAGTTCCGGCGGCAAAATCAATTTTGAAGAAGTGCTGAAATTTGCCGCCGAAACGATCGTCTTCGCAGGAAAACTCTATCAGAAAATGATTTCTCCCGAAGAACTCCTGACCATCACGCTGAAACTTTCTGCCCCGAAGCAGATACGGCTCAAATTAAACAACCGCACCCCTGTCGGCGTTTCTGCCGATACAGTCGCTTCCTCAATCTGCCGCAGTACGGCGGATTTGGCTTCAGAAAGCGGAGAACACGCAGCAAGACTGTGCAATGAACTTGCTGAGCAATTCGGAATTTCCGCAAAAACCATCAGCTCCATGACACGCTTTATCACAGAATATCTCTCTGCCTTATGATTAAAAGAATAGATACCCCGTTTGATGATGTTCCGCCCGATGATGAAACAATCATTCCGGACGATTCTCCCTTTTTTCCGGAGGAAACAGAGTTTCTGCCGGATGAATATTTTACGGATTATCAGCCTGAAGAAAACGAAGTTGAGACAAATATCATCACAGAATGCCGTGATTTTTTTTCAGGAACAGGTCCCTTGAAAAATGCTGATTTCGGAAACAGGAAGGCAGAAGAACGTCCGCAGCAGCTTGCCATGGCAACTGCCATCGCCGAAGCTCTGGTCAACGGAGAAAACCTCTGTATTGAGGCACCGACGGGCGTCGGAAAAAGTTTTGCTTATCTTGTTCCTCTGATCTACCGTTCCAAATACTGCCGCCGTCCGTCGGTCATCTCAACGGAAACAATCACTCTTCAGGAACAGTTGATTGAAAAGGATCTTCCGAAACTTGCGGAGTTGACCGGCATACAATTCAAAGCCGCCCTTGCCAAAGGCAGAAGAAACTACCTCTGCCGCCGCCGTTTTGAACTCTTGTCAGGAGATCAGCGCGATGCTCTTCTGCCCAATCCTTCAATGCTCCTTGATGTGGAGCGTCTCAACCGCGTTCTTGCCAAAGGCGGTGACGGCACAAGAGACGGTCTCGGATTCTCCCTTGATGGAAATGTGTGGAATCTGGTCTGTTGTGAATCCGGCAACTGTCTGGGTGCAAAGTGTCCCTTTTACCGCAACTGTTATTACTACAAGGCAAGGCGCGAATGGGAAGAAGCGGATATCATCGTCGCCAATCACGCACTCTTTTTTACAGATCTTGCCATGCACGGCGCACTGGAAAATGCCGAAACCGAAGGTTCTCTTCTGCCCAACTACGGCGCGGTTATGATTGATGAAGCGCACACGCTTGAAAACAATGCCGCAGAATATCTGGGGCTGCACATATCAAGAGCAGGTCTGGTCGGTATGCTCAACAGACTTTACAATCCCGACAGTGCCAAAGGACTTTTGATGCGTCCGGGAACAGGCGTACTTGAACTGCGCGCATCCGCTGCCGCCGCAAGAGATGAGGCCTACGGATTTTTCACGCCTTATGAAAATTATCTGATTGAACGCAAAGAAACTGCGGCTGTCATCAATCATCCTGAACACTTTCCCGACCGTTTGAGTCCTGCTTTAATGACTCTTTCACGTCAGTTGGCGCAGAAATTGGAGGATGAAGAAGATGAATCCTTTTCAAAGGAACTTTCTTCAAATCTTGACCGTTGCAGGGAATACATTGACGGCCTGGACCGGTTCAACCACCAGACACTCAAAGATGCCGTTTATTATGCTGAAAGTGAACGCAACTCCGTCACTCTTCATGCGGCACCGCTGAATGTGGCTGAAATTTTAAGTGAGCTGTTGTTCAACAATGATTTCCCGGTCATGCTGTGCAGTGCGACATTGACAGTCCGCAACAG
>JAZQYS010000396.1:0-4160 GCA_045633645.1 Victivallaceae bacterium
AGAGAGGCGCAGACGGCTGAATCCAAAGCATGGGATTTTCAGAATGTCTGTCAGTTCCTCTCCGCCCGGGCGGACTTGCTGGAACAGGCTGAAAAAGCCGCCTGGAATCTCATGCAGAAATTTGATCCGGGCATTCATATACCGCAGATTTCCTACAGCCGTAAGTTTGCCGTCCGCGATCTTGCCGACTCCATCGGAGGTCTGCTGCAGCTCAGGGAACTGGAATCCGGTCCCTCATTCCGCCGGGCATTGTCCCGTTCAGCTCTTGATCTTCTGGATGCCGTCGGCAATGTGGGAAACCGTGACCGCGAAAAGATCCTTGATGAAATAGAAAACACTCAAACACAGGAATAAATGATGACTGTCAATTACAACAAACTCATTCAAAAAATGCTTTCAGGAGAGTCCCTCAACGCTCTTGAACGTGCCGAACTTGAAAACTTTGATGCCGATTCTCTGATTCAGGAGAAGGAAAACGTCACCCGCGAAAGGGATCAGCTCAAGTCGGAACACATCAGCTTAAAGAGAGGACAACAGCTGCGTGATATCGCCCGGCGTTTCAATTGCAGCGATCCTGATTTTCTTGATTTTCTCGCCTCCAGGAACGGGCTTGATCTGGAAAACTCCGATGCTGTGGCAGCCTTTGTCGGTGACATGCAGAAAAACAGTCCGCACTGTTTTTACTCCTCCGTTAAAAGCGGAGGCGGCTCCGTCAACACCGTTTCTGAAAGCGGAATTTCCGATATTCCGGCACACGACCGTATCGGCAGAATCGCCGCAAGTCTTGCCGGAGCACCGGAACAACAGTAACAAATTTTTAAGAAAGGAAAAACGATTATGCTTTACACTTACAGCTTTGCCAACACCCGCCGCGATCTTGCCGATATCTTTTCCAGCGTGATCAAGGATGAACCCCGTTTTATCAGCAACTTCAAACGCGTTGCCGACGCCACTGCACGGAAACACGAATGGCTTGAAGATCAGATTTCCGGACGTGCCGTCACAGCGTTGTCCGCCTCCGGCAATACCCTGACTCTCTCTTCAGGAGAAGGCAGAAAACTCCGTCAGGGAACGCTCGTCACGCTTGACGGAGACGCCGCACTCTTTGCCGTCAAAAGTATCAATAACGATGAAGTGACCGTTGAACTTGCCTCCGCCAACGGCAGTACGCTTTCGGCTCTGCCCGCAGAGGGCGGTATTTTCAAAATCGTCTCAACGCCGATGGAGGAAGCCACCGTCAACGGCGACGGCGAAGAAAACTGTGCCCTTGCCGGAGTCAATTATAACTGTACCCAGATTTTCCGTAAAGAGATTGTTCTTTCCGGCAGTGCTCTTGCCGTGGGAGTCTGGGGCAATGCCGATAATCAGCTCAACCGTCAGACTGCCGTTGCCCTGGCAGATCTGTCGCGCGACCTCAACCGTGTCGCCCTTTTCGGCAGACGCATTGAGGCCTCTGCCGGAGTCCGCGGCGAAGCGGGCGGTCTGTATGCTTTTGCCACCGGTTCCGGCGCACTTGAAATTGACGCAAAGTCCGCCGTTCTTGACAGTTACCTTGTCAATGATGCCGCCCAGATGGTAATGGCTGAGGGCGGAGAACCCATGCAGATTTTGTGCAGTCCGGGACAGGCGCGTGTCATTTCCTGCGAATACAAAGACCGTCTTCAGGTCCTGCGTACCGATGACCGCCGCGGTGCCTACGTTGCCGTGATTGTCAACGAGATCAACGGCAGAGGTTTGACCGTCATGGCTGATCCCGACGTGCCGGACACCGACTGCTGGCTGATTGATCCCAGCGGATTCGGTCTTTCCAATCTGCGCGGACGTGCCATCTCCGACAGCGATTCCACCCCCAAGGGATTTGACGGTATCCGCCGCACTGCGCTCGGAGAACTCACCTTTGAGTTCAAAAACGCCAAACAGCGCTGCTGCCGTATCAGAGGACTGGCTGCAAGTGCCGCCGCACTGGCCTCCTTCCGCGCCGCCTGATAACCCGTCTGTCCGTTCCCCGGAGAAACTCTTCTCCGGGGAAAGCCTTCTTGAATTCCACCGAAACAAAGGAGTACTCTGTGATATTGATTGAAACAGCAGAAAAATATTTTAACGAACATCTGTTGGGTGAATTTTTTCTTGAAAGCGGTCATGCGCTCTCCTGTGCCGCTCTCGGCATGGCTGAAAATGATGTCAGAACCCAACTTGATATACTTCCGGATGAACAGGATGCCGATTATATTGCCGCCGTTTGTGAACAGGCCGTCTTTTTACTGATGCACAAAGATGATCTGATTTCCGGAGCAAAAAACGTTATCTCCGAAACCATTGAGGGACTGGGCAGTTTCACCTATGCCGGAAACGAAAAAATCTTTGCGCCCAGAGCTGAAATTTTTATTAAAAGCATCAACAAGCGGTACCGTTCATCCGCTTCAAGCATCAACATCAAACGGGGGTGAAAATATGTCAGAAAATATAGATTGTTATGGCAAATTCCTGCAGTCGTCCGCCTGCAAGGACTGCTGTTACTATGACTCCTGCCGTTATTACAAAGCCTCTGCTCCCGGCATTGACCGGGGATTGAATCTGCCGAGTCTTGATTGCATAAGCGACTATTGCACCGTCTTGCGCAGTTCCGATCCTCTTCCGGACGAAACGGACGATAAAAGTGATGACAATGAACGTGTTCTTACGCTCTCTGAACTTGCCGGCTTTTTCCGTTATCTTCTGGAACTTGACAGTTACACGCTGGAAATACTCCGCGAAATCATCGTCCCGGTTTCCGGCAAAAAGTGCAATATTGCCGATTTGTGTAAACTGCGCAATGTCAGCCGTCAATCCATTCACAGGAAAATTTTCAGAGTAATATTCAAGCGTCCTGAACTGCGGCAGCTTCTGCGCTCCACGCTCGACAGACTGCCGCCGCGTCAAACCGTCTGAGTGAAACAAATCATGGAAATTTTTGAATATACAGCCGCCCAGAAGGCGGCTTTTTCTCTGATTTCAGGCAGCAGCAAATACATCATGCTCTTCGGAGGCAGCCGGTCGGGAAAAACCTTTGCGCTCTGCTGTGCGCTGGCAATCCGTGCGCTCAAAGCCCCCGGCAGCCGTCATGCAGTCATACGCCGTCACTTCAACGGTGTCAAGACCTCTATCGGTATGGATACTCTCCCCAAAGTCATGAAACTGCGGTTCCCTGACGTGAAATACACGTTCAATAAAAGCGAAAATTATTTTTCCTTTCCCAACGGTTCAGAAATCTGGCTCGCCGGACTTGATGATGCCCAGAGGGCGGATAAAATTCTCGGCAAAGAATTTGCAACCGTGTATTTCAACGAGTGCAGTGAACTTGATTACAGCAGCGTTATGACCGCATTGACCCGTCTGGCTCAGAACGTTCCTCAACTGCGGAATAAAGCACTCTTTGACTGCAACCCGCCGGGAAAAACACATTGGACTTACCGGGTATTCATTGAAAAAGTCGATCCCGTTGACCGTGTGGCTCTGCGCAACGCTGCGGACTATGCCGCCATAAAAATCAATCCAGAAGACAACGCCGTCAATCTGCCGGATGGGTACATTGAAAATACCCTTGCAGGTCTCCCCGAAAAACAACGCCGCCGTTTTCTTGAAGGAAGTTTTTCAGATGAATGTGCCGGAGCCCTCTGGAATCAGAAAATGCTGGATGATTCAAGAGTCATCTCTCTGCCCGAACTTGAAAGAATCGTCATCGGCGTTGATCCTGCCGTCACTGCCGGAGAAAAAAGCGACTTGACCGGCATCGTCGCCGCCGCTTGCGGCACAGACGGCAGATATTATGTCCTTGCCGACCGCAGCTGCCGGGGGTCTCCGCTTGAATGGGCAAAAGAAGTCGTCAAACTGTATCACGAACTTGAAGCAGACAGAGTCGTCGGAGAAGTCAACAACGGCGGAGACTTGATCGAAAGTCTGCTGCGCGAATTTGAACCGGATATCTGCTTCAAAGCAGTCCGCGCCTCCCACGGCAAAATTACCCGCGCCGAACCCGTTGCAGCTTTATACGAAAAAGGTAAAGTCTCCCATCACGGCATCTTTCGTGAACTTGAGGACGAAATGACCGGCTACTCACCGCTTGTTTCCCTCAAATCCCCCGACAGAATGGACGCCCTCGTCTGGGCCCTCACCGAACTGGT
>JAZQYS010000397.1:0-3709 GCA_045633645.1 Victivallaceae bacterium
CGGTCTTGGTCAAACCTGAATTGATAATACGTAAAAGTACAACAAGATAAAAATAAACATTTTTTAGGAGGCTGTAAAATGAAATTATTTAAAAAGTTTTTTACACTGATTGAACTGCTGGTGGTTATTGCCATCATTGCCATTCTTGCGGCTATGTTGATGCCTGCTTTGCAAAAAGCGCGCGACCGTGCCAAAACAATCGGCTGTACCAATAACTTGAAACAAGTCGGCAATGGGTTGAATATGTATAATGCTGATTATGAGAGCTGGCTGTATGCCGGAGACAAAGAGCCGCGCAAACCTTTCTGGACACAGCTTTGCAGTTATATAAATGCGGATGTCAAAACAACTGTCGGAGACTCACTTTACGGTGTTCCGAAAGGAGCGTTGAAGTGTCCGGCAGGAGATCCCAAACCGGTATGGTCTGGTTATCTTACTGATTTCGGTCCGAATCTCTGTCTTGGCAAAAGCGGAAAATTTGCCCCGTGGCAGCGTTATGATAACGGATTTTTTCATACTGCCGGCATAAAATGGCCGTCGCGTATGCTCTATTTTGCTGATATCAAACGTTTTTATAACAATGGTCCCTCCTGTACCCCCGACTGGGGCGGCGACCGTGAAGGAAATCATGACGCGCGTCACGGCGGCAACGGATTTATCAATGCTTCTTTGCTTGACGGTCATGTGGAAACATTCCATTATCTTGCTTTTGAATCCAGATATAAAGGCTACCGCTACCGTTACCATGCGGGAGATATTTATGGTGAAAGATAAAAAATAACAATATAAATCAGGAAAATTACCGGTATGAAACATTTTTTTCAATTTTTTATTTGTCTGCTGCTCTTTGCAACAGTCTCATCGGCGGAATATATCGTTCAGCCTTTCAAAGATAAGGCATTGAGATTTACCAAACCCGGCGGCGGGGAGGAAATCAAACTTTTTATGACGACCTTTGATCATTTGACATTGAATTCCGACTGGAGCCGGGGACGCGGTAAAGCCTCCGGCGTCAGCAATGTCAATCTTGCTCTGCGCGGACTGCCGGGCTTTGATACTAAAACCGCTTACAAAGCTGAGCCGGATGAAGATCTCAAATATCCGGCATTCGGAAATGTCAATCCGCACGCCGGTACTGTTATTTTCTGGATGGCAGGTCTGGACCACAATCCCGGAGACAGATTCACCAACGGCAAAAAACGTACCAATATTGCCCTCTCCGAACTGCGGTTCGGTGACGGAAAAGAACATATTTCCATCAAAATCTATGAATACAATGGTACACTCTGCGCCTTGTGGAGCAGTTCAGCCGCTCCCGAAGTTAAAGGTTTGAGTGCGATTGCTGTCTGCGAAACAAGAATCGACTTTACCCGCAATCAATGGTTTCAAGTGGCGGTAAGTTGGAATTCCAGTCACTTGGCTCTTTACGTCAACGGCAATCTCCGCAAACGGGTTTCTATGCCCTCTAAAATTGCTCTGACTTCAAAACTCCGCATTAAAAATGCAGATTCCTTTATCGGTGTCCGCAGTAAATTCTATGATGACGACCACCGCTGGGCAGTCGGTATTGATGATTATATGATTCTCAAACGTCCTTTGACGGATATTGAAATTGCCAATTACTATCATAAATTGATAAAAGGTTCAACCGGTCAGGCACGGATTTTTAACGTGAATTTCAACGGCGTGGATACCGGCGCAAAAAAGATTGAACGTTTGGAAGCGGTGTTTGATCTTTCCGGACTTGACCGGAATGAACGTCAACAACTCAACAGCGGAAAACTGCCGATAGAATGTTCTTTGATTGCTCCGGACGGCAAGGTTATAAGTTCCGGCAAAATCAATATCCGCACAATCAATGCCTCGCACATATTCAACAAGGTGGATAAGCCGGGCAAATATACCCTCAAAGTCAAAGTCGGTAAACATGCCGGGACATTTACGGTAAACCGTCCGGATTTCTCGTTTCTGGGAAACAGAATCGGAGAAGAAAATACCGTTCCTGAAATTTTCAAAGGATTTTCTGTTAAAGGCCGCCGGGTCAATCTCTGGAACAGAGTTTATCATTTCGGCAACGGTCCTCTGCCGGAAAAAATTGAAGTTTTCGGACAGTCTCTGCTGAGCAAAGCACCGGTGATTTCAATTGACAAGCGCAAATTCGTCTGGACTGCGGGTAAAACCACTGTTACGCCGACTTGTGTAACTTATACCGGTTCCGGTAAAAGCAGCGATTGCACCGTTGACTATACAACGACTGTTGAATATGACGGACTTATCAATCTTGCCTTTACCATCAACGGCAGACCTGTCGTAAGCAGAATGAGTATTGATTGGCAGGTTCGTAAAGCGTCTTCAGAATATCTGTTGACACCGCAGCTGAAAAAGAATGGAAAACACGCCTTTGTGTTCCCCATCAGTAAACTTGACAGTCAGCTCTGGCTGGTCGGGGAGGGCAAAGGCGGATTCTGCTGGACAGCTGAAAATGATGCCAATTGGGTGTCTCAGGACCGCGAAAAAGTTCTGCACGCTGATACTGCAAGCGGTAAATGTTCTGTGGAAATGATTACCCGCAAAGTCAGACTTCCTGAAAAAATCCGTTATACGTCACTTTTTATCGCCACGCCGACCCGTCCTTTGAAACTGCCGGCACGCTTCAATGCTTTCGGCAGCGGAAACCGTTACAAACAGGCGATTACTTATACCGGAGCGGATAAATCTTCTGCGGCATACACCGGTGTTTTCAATCTGCGTCCGAGTAAGGAAGCCTGGCGATTCTGGAAGAATGTCCGTCCGAAAAGTCTCCGTCCTTATAACGCTGCCGACAGCGGAACTGTTGTCATGCCTGAAGCTGTATATCTGAAAAAATACGGAGAAATCCCCGGAGAATACAGTTATAATATGCCTTATTGGCGTGTCGTTGATGCCAAGGGTAAACAGGTTCTGGAAAGACAGCCTTCCATCTCTTTCTGCAACAAGACTTTTATTTCAGATTATCTGATGTGGAACAATAAAATTCTTCTGGATTCAGAATACGGTAATCGCGTGGGGCAACTCAGTTATGATTTAGCTCAAAATACCCTCTGCGCCAATCCATTCCACGGTTGCTTTTTCAAAGACCGTTTCGGCAGGGATATCAAAACGTTTGTGATTATGAGTAAACGCAAATTTTTTGAGCGCACTCTCCGTCTGGCTCATTCCCGCGGTGTGTCGTTTGCTCTTCATGCGCAGGACCGTTTCTGTCCGATGCTGCACGGTTTCGGAGATATCTGGCTGCCGGGAGAACAGCATTGCGCTACTTACAAAACCAATCCCTTTGCGCTGATTGACGGCTCAATTGATGAAAGACTGTTCCGTTCTGAATACAACCGTGACGTCATCGGTACCGGTGTGACAATGAGTTGCGCTCTTGCCCAGCTCAATCGCAAAAATTATGATATTCCAGAAGCAACGATTGCTGCAATGACCATGATGCTGCTTTATGATATAGATTTTTCCCGCGGCTGGATGGCGTATAAAGAGGTTTTCAAACTTTTTGATATATTCAAGAAATATGATTTCAATTCTTTTGACGTCAAAGCACATAAATTCTACCGGCAAAAGGAGATCACTTCAAACAATTCCAACGTGCTTGTGACCTGGTATGAGTGTCCGGAGGGCGAAAAACTTATCGCTTTGTGCAATCGCACCAGACAGCCGCAAAATGCCGTTG
>JAZQYS010000398.1:0-6870 GCA_045633645.1 Victivallaceae bacterium
TTATAAGTCTTATGCAAGCGCCGCACCATCGCAGTAAAGCACACCCCCGCTGCTATACAGGGGTTACTTTGACATTAAAAGTGCGTATTCTTCCTGAGTCAGTTCCCTGACCTGTCCTGCTGCCAGCGTTTCATCAAGCTGCAGAGGACCTATGGCAACACGTTTGAGAAAAACCACCGTTTTGCCGACTCTTTCGCACATACGCTTAACCTGATGGTATTTCCCTTCGGCAATTTCAACAAAAACTTTTTTGGGATCATCGGGATCAATTTCAAGACGGGCAGGTTTTGCGGTGAACTCTTTGAATTCCATGCCTGACGCAAAGGCACTTATATCTTCTTCAACGGCAGGCAGATCAAGTTCTGCATAATACCGTTTGAAAAGATTTTTGCGCGGGGACATCAATTCATGATCAAACTGTCCGTCATTGGTAAGAAGCAGAAGTCCCTCAGTATCCTTATCCAGCCGTCCGACGGGAAAGGGGGAAAAGTGACGGTATTCTTCAGGCAACAAATCAATGACAACAGGATCACGGTCATCTTCAGTTGCACTGAGATAACCCTGCGGCTTATTCATCATAAGATAGATGTATTTGCGGTAAATGATATGTTCCCCGTTGACACAGATGATATCTTTTGTTTCATCAACTTTCATATCAGAGGTCTTTGCGGGAATGCCGTTGACGGCAACGGCGCCGCGTTTGACCAGTCCGCGAACATCTCTGCGGCTGTACGGAGAGGCTTCTGAGAGAAATTTATCAAGACGGATCATTTTGCAGTATCTTTTCCGTTGCGGGTGTCTTCGGCAAGAACTGCGGCAATTTCGCGGATGCGCTTCATATCACTGGGATAAAGCGGATTCATCAGATTGGTCTGAGGAAAAATGCCATCGGTAAAGGCGGGAACGTCACTTGCTTCCTGATAAATATCACTGCAGTCCTGAAAGACACGCAGTCCGAAAACAGGCAATATCGCCAGAAGATGATCAAAGATATCCGCCTGAGCCTTTTCATAATCAATCCACTGGGTACTTTGGGTGAAGCAGTAAATTTCAAGCGGCAGTCCGGAAGTTCCCGGTTCCAGCTGACGGACGAGGATCAGCATATCCTGATTGATTGCCTTATTGGCACGCAGATATTTTTCAACGTAAATGCGGAAAGTTCCGATATTGGTGATACGTCTGCCGTTGATGGGCGTGGCACCCCGGGCGGCAAGAGAAGCGTTCCATTCAGAAATTTCTTTCTGTTTTTCGGCAAGATAGTCATTGAGCAGAACAAAATCTTCAAGGCGTTTGATTTCGTCATCTGAGAGAAAACGGATACTTCTCTGGTCAATAAGGAGTGAGCGTTTGATACGTCTGCCGCCGGATTCAAACATACCGCGCCAGTTGATGAAACTTTCTTCAATAAGTTTGCGCATGGGAACTGTAACGATGGTTTTGTCCCAGTTCTGCACCTTGACGGTATGGAGGGCGATTTCAATGACGAATCCGTCCACATTGTGCGAGGACATGACAATCCAGTCGCCGATTTTGAGCATGTTGTTGGAGTTGATCTGAATACTTGCCACCAGAGAGAGAATTGTATCCTGAAAAACCAGCATGAGTACTGCGGCAACGGCACCGAGTCCTGAAAGCAGCAGCACCGGACTCTTATTGATGATGAAAGAAACAATTAAAATCGCCGCAACGATAATCAGCAGGATTTTTCCCAGCTGAAGATAACCTTTAATGGGGCGGGATTCGGCATTTTCGCGTTTCTGATACCAGTCATTGACCAGATCCAGCAGGAGCATAAGGCATTTGACAAGAAATACAATCAGAAGGATGATACTCAACTTCTGCACGACCAGAGCCACATAAGCATTGACTCCGGGAAACAAAGCGGGTATGGAGTAAAGAATGACCAGCGGTACCACATTGGCAAGACGTGCCGCTATTTTAAGAATGATGTTTTGTCCGCTTTCGTCATTTTCAAGCAGATGGTGAAAAACCTGTTTCAGTGCGCGCAGAATAATTTTTTTGACGACAAAATCCGCTGCGGCACAGACAAAAAAAGCTGCAATAATCACAAAGCAGTCATAAACAATAGGATATTTTTCAATAAAACTGTTAAAAACTTCTGTATAATTCATTCTTTGATCTTCCTGTTGATACACCCTTGTTCAAGCAAATGCAACGAATATAAAATACTTTGCAAAGCGCGTTTTTTCAACCTCTCTGCGGTAAAATACAGACAGATACGGACACGGACAGGAATCTCAGGCAGGATTGATTCTGTACAGTTATCAAAAAAATATGTACATTATAAAAAACACAACTCTTTTATTATAAAAAATATAAAAATTTGATAAAAAATATTGTGCATATTTTTTGTATTTTTATTCTCTTGTGTATATATTAACTCTTGTCAACATAAAAGTAAACAGGAGAAATACCCGAATCATGGAAAATATTGTTAAACTTGTCTGGAACAGAACCGAAACGCCGCAGGAACTCTATTCATTGCTTGAAACGCTCGGCGAAGAATTTCCCGTTTCCGGCTCAGGAAAAGGTCTTAAAGTTGAATTTAAACGTATCAACAACGAACAAACTGTTTCAAATGTCATCCGTTCCAAAGGCAAAGTCCTGATTGAATACACCTCTCTTACTGCCGCCGCACGCGGTCTGGGCAGCGCATTAGCCGGTATTGAAGGAAGAAATACCACACCTTTTACCACGCTCGGCATCATGCTGGATGTCTCCCGCAATATGGTTATGAAAGTCGATGCCCTCAAACGATGGTTCCGCCTGCTCTCCCTCGCAGGACACAATACTGTCATGCTCTACACTGAAGATACTTACGAACTTGATGATGTTCCTGTTTTCGGCTATATGCGGGGCGGCTACACTTTTGAAGAAATCCGTGAACTGGATGAATATGCGAAAAAACTCGGTATTGAACTTATCGGCTGCATTCAGACCCTCGGACACATGGAGCAGATTCTTCAATGGAGCGAATTCAGCAAAATCCGCGATACCCGCAGCGTCATGCTCGCCGATCAGCCCGAAACTTTTGAACTCATTGAAAAAATGATCAAGTTCTGGAAAGAGGCTCTTTCCTCCGAAAGAATCCATATCGGTATGGATGAAACCCACGATCTGGGCAGAGGCGTCTTCCTTGACCGCTATGGTTATGAGCGCGGATTTGATATTTTCAACCGTCATCTCCAAAAGGTCAATGCGCTCTGTGAAAAATATGAACTGCAGCCGATGATCTGGTCCGATATGTATTTCCGCCTTGCCAATCCCAAGCAGGAATATTATGATCTTTCCTCACCGATCCCCGCTGACGTCCGCGATGCCATTCCCAAAAATGTTCAGCTGGTTTACTGGGATTACTATCACCGGGATTCCGACTTCTATTCCGCCATGCTCCGCCGTCACAAAGAACTCGGATTTGCTCCTGTCATGGCATCCGGCATCTGGACCTGGCCCACGTTCTGGTACAATCACCCCCAGACTGCTGCCACCGCCGCCCCCTGCATTGAAGCGTGCCGCAAAGAAAATGTCAAAGAGTTGATTTTCACCATGTGGGGCGATGATGGTGCTTTCTGCAACATCGACTCCGCCCTCGCAGGAATTTTTTACACCGCTGATCTTGCCTACGGTGAAAATGCCGGAGAAGCCACCGCAAAACGTTTTGATATTCTCTGCGCTCCCACAAGTTACGCTGCCCATCTTGCCGCCGCCGGAATCAACCTTGAACAGAAGCGCAAAGACGGCAGTATCATGCTTGTCCTTTTCAGTTATCTTGTCTGGGATGATCCTTTGATGGGTATCGCCCTTGACGGATATCTCCGCAATGATCCGGAATTTGATTTGAAATTCCTTGATTCCCTTGAAGAAATTCAATGCCGTATCCTGCCCTTCATCGACTGTGACGGTGCCGGAGATATTGAACATGTTTCAAATCTCATCTCTCTGCTTATCAAAAAGATTGAAATGCGCGGCGCGCTCACCGCAGCTTACGAACAGGGAGACCGCATGGCTCTGCGCGAGATTGCCGTCAATGTCATTCCTTCCGTTATTTCCGCCGTTGAGGAATTTGATGTCTCTTTCCGCCGTCAGTGGATGAGTTACGCCAAACCTTTCGGCATTGAGCGTATTCAAGCCCGCAATGCCGCGTTGATTTCCCGTTTGCAGGAAACCGCCCTCAGAATCAGAGAGTTCCTTGCCGGTGAAGTTGAACGCATTGAAGAACTTGAATGCCGTCTTCCCCGCAGCATTTCTTCCAACGAACACTACGGCAGATACGCCCTCGTTTCCTCCGGTTCGTGTATTATATGAGGAAGTTGCCCAATCAGCTCCCGTAACAGTTAAGGTTTTATGGTAAATCAACTCCGGTTTTGAAAGGAAATATTATGTTTAAAAAACTCTTGTTGTGTCTGCTGCTTTCAAGTGCTGCGGCAGTCTTCGCCCGTCCCACCTGTCTGGTCACAGGAGATAACCCCTCAAAACTTGAAGTCCGTGCCGCAAGCGAATTACAGATTTTCTGGCAGAAAATTTTCGGACGCAAACTTTCTGTCATTCCCGCAAGTCAGGCAAAAGGCAAGTCCGTTATCTACCTCGGCAGAACAGCCTTTGCCAAACAGAACAACGTGGATTTTTCCAAGTTCGGTGAAGAAGAATGGCTCCTTAAAACCGTCGGAGATGACTTGATTATCACCGGAGGACGTCCCGCCGGTACCCTCTACGGTGTTTATGAAATGTTGGAAAAACTCGGCGTTGAGTTCCTCTCCTTTGATGAAACTTTTATCCCCGAAGCTGTGAAAAACTTTCCCACCTTCAACGAAAAGCGCAAGCCCGCCTTTATCGGACGCGTTATCTATGACAGTCTCCCTGCCATTCTTCAGCGGACCAAACACCGTTACGCCCAATGGGCAACCCCTGAAGTCATTGACAGTTACAAACTCTGGTATCTCCGCCGCAGAATCAACGGCTCCACCAGCAAGAGTATCCCCCCTTACTACGTCGGCAGAATCTACAACCTCTGCCACTGGCCCGAATGGCACACCATGAGCCACTATGTCAGCCCTGAACTCTTTAAAACTCATCCCGAATATTTCGCCCTCGACAGCACAGGCAAACGCGTCAAACCCCGCTCCTTCACCATGCGCGGCGATGTCTGCATGAGCAACCCTGAAGTCCGCAAAGTCGCATTGGAGTCTCTCCGCAAAATGATTAAAAAAGATCGTGCCATGCGCGGTCCGGATGAGTGGTCTGTTGTTTATGATGTCACCCGTCTTGACGATACCCCAGCTTTCTGTCAGTGCAAAAATTGCCGCGCCATCTCAAATTATGACGGCTCCGATACCGGACTTTATGTCGATTTTGCCAACCATATCGCCCGCGAAATCCGCAAAGAATATCCCGATATCATCATCCGTATTCAGGGACACGCCACCCACGGACGCAAACTCCCCAACAAAATCATTCCCGAAAAAAATATCCTCTTCCGTCTCTGTGACACCTTCAGCACCCGCGACCCCTTCCGTCCCATTGAAAAAGTTCAGAACCCCGAAGCCATCAATTATTTCCGCGACTGGACAAAGTTTGGTACCCCCGATGTCAAAATGTGCTGGGACTACTGGAATTTAGGCGGCAGTTACTTCAAGCCCCCCCGCGTTGAAAGCGTTTTTGATGCCATTCAACCCGACTTCAAGTATTTTCTGCGTCACGGTATCAATGCTCTTTTCATTGAGGCAGGTATGGATGCCCACAAGCCCCAGAACTTCATGATGCTCAACTATTATGTCGCCGGTAAACTCTTCGTTGATCCTGACAAAGATCCCGAAAAACTCGCTCAATTTTTTATCCGCAACTATTACGGAAAAGCAGCTTATCCCACCCTTTACAAGTATTTTAAACTCATCCGTGAAGGCGTCGCCAAAGATCCCCAGAAACCCTCCACCAGCATAGTCCCCGAATGGCAGTTTACCACCCCGGATTTTATGTTCTCCCTCTATCGCGACTTCAAAGCTGCCGCCGCCAAAACCAAAGATTCCCGTCAGAAACAGCGCGTCAACAGCGAACGTATCACCCCCATCTGGGCTGTTCTTGTCCGTTGGCCCAACTTTGAAAAGAAATTTGTCTCCGAAGGTGTCTCGCGCAAGCAGCTTATCAACGAGTGCAAAGCCCTCGTTAAAGCGCACATCCGCCGTTTCCCCTGCGAAAAACCTGAACGCGGTGACAAAATGTTTGCTCAGGAATTTAAACTGGTTGAAGAACTCCCCGTTGTCCCCGCTCAGTTCCGCAACATCCCCGGATACAACATCCGTGTTGCCCATTACGGCAGTTTCCACGTCCCCAAATCCCTTAACAGTTCCATTGTCAAAGATCCCGACTCCATTCAGGGATTCGCTGTCAAGTCCGCCAACAAAAATCCCGCCGCCCACGGCGTGAACAAAATTATGCCCGGTAAACACCGCTTCCGTACCACCGCTTTCCACATGTCCAGCAACAAAACGAAAATCAGTCTCGTCCTCAAAAATGTCCCGCAGGATGAAAAGTATCACTGGTACCGCATTCCCGGTAAAATTGTTCTCGATACCAAGTCCAACTTCTGGGGTCACGGATGGGGCATCAACGCCAGAACCAACCACTGGTACACCCTCACATATGGCGACCCCAAAGACAATACCTGGGACCAAATTTGGTTCTCCGCCAAATTTACCGGTCCCGCTTACGTCAAAGGTTCCACCAAAGATAACGCCATCTACGTCGACACCGTCGTCGCTCTCCGCTTTTTTTCGAAGTGAAAAAAAGCTTGGCAAAAAAAGCTGGGTAGCGATTGCGACGTTGCTGCAATCGCCTAAGGGGGCTTGTCGCCCC
>JAZQYS010000399.1:0-3764 GCA_045633645.1 Victivallaceae bacterium
GGGAGAGGATCGCCGCAGGCATGACTGCCGTAACGGGGGGCAATTGCTCCAGAAATTTCAATTCTCCGGCTGTTCTCAACTGATTCAAACGCGCCATAATCGCATCCAGCGTGACCGCATGGGCTTCGCGCATGGCTTTGAGCAGAATCGTTTCAAGATAAACTTGTTTATTCAGTGCATCATGAAGAACTCTGCCCACCGGTGCAAGATTTTCCAGCAGCGTTTGGAGAACTGAGGGCATCGTTCTTCTTGAAAGTTCCTGATAATGTCTTATCGTTTCTTCGCCCTCGTCCAGCAGTTCCGCCGGATTTTGAAGAATGGAACATAACTGGGTGATGCGCAGCGCATTCAACAGGTCATCAAAAAGCGTTTCAAGATTTTTCCCGCGTTTTGAAAGACGGGCGATGATACTCACGGCATTGCCCGGCTGATTTTCCATCAGCGCAAGAAGCAGGGCATCCAGATCGTTGCGGTCAGTTAAACCGAAAAGGGACAGCACCTGTTCTCCGGTAATCTCTTCTTCTGCTTTTGAAAAGAATGCAATCATCTGATCCAGAAGCGACTGGGCATCGCGCATTCCGCCCTCGGCGGCGCGGGCGATGGCATCAATGGCATCCTGGCGGATCTGGACATTTTCTGCATCCGCAACCAGACGCAGACGTTCAGCAATCAGTTTCGTCGGAATCGGCAGCAGGTCAAAACGCTGGCAGCGCGAAATGATTGTCGGCAGTACCTGATGTACCTCGGTCGTCGCAAAGATGAATTTAACATGGCTCGGCGGTTCTTCAACCGTTTTGAGCAGAACGTTCCAGGCCGCTTTTGAAAGCATATGAACTTCGTCAATAATATAAATCTTGTATTTACCGCCCACGGGACGGGTCAGGACATCTTCAGAAAGTTCCCGCATATCATTGGTACTGTTCCGGCTGGCGGCGTCAACTTCAAGGACATCAAGACTGCGGTCCTGGGCAATGGCAAGACAGCTGTCGCATTGACAGCAGGGTTCTCCGTTCTGAGGAGAAGCACAGTTCATCGCTTTAGCGAAAATACGGGCAAGAGTTGTTTTACCGACGCCGCGCGGACCGACAAAAAGATAGGCGTGGGCGGTACGGTTCTGGGATATGGCGTTTTTGAGTGTACGGACAACATGCTGCTGTCCTACAACATCTCCGAAACTCTGCGGACGCCATTTTCTGGCGATGACCTGATATTCACTCATTATATACTCTCCAAAGCTTCGCGTTGAATGGCAAAGATTTTCTTCAAGCCGCATTCGGCAAGGTCAAGCAGTTCATTCAGCTGCTTGCGATCAAAGGTATTCTCTTCAGCTGTTCCCTGGATTTCAATGATTTTGCCGGATTCTGTCATTACAACATTCATATCCACATCTGCCCGGGAGTCCTCTTCGTAGCACAGATCAAGCATAGGAACGCCGTCAATGATTCCCACACTGACCGCCGCCACCAGTTCTTTGAACGGAGAGGGATCAAGATTAAGTTTCCGGCAGGCAAGAGCGACGGCAACAGCTGCTCCGGTGATTCCGGCACAGCGGGTACCGCCGTCGGCGTCAATGACATCGCAGTCAACGGTGATTGTTTTTTCGGTCAGCAGGTCAAGATCAACTGCCATACGCAGGGAACGTCCGATCAAACGCTGGATTTCAACGGTTCTGCCGCCCTGTTTGCCGGCAGAGGCTTCGCGTTTGGTGCGTTCTCCGGTTGCGGAGGGGAGCATTCCGTATTCACAGGTCAGCCATCCGCCGGGGACTTTCTGGTTTTTCATCCACTGGGGAACTTTGTTTTCGCATGTTGCGGCGGCAATTTCGCGGGTGTTGCCGCAGGCAATCAGAACGGACCCCGCGGGATGGCGGAGAAAATCAGGGGTAATGATCCAGGGGCGGAGTTCATCCGCAGCGCGACCGTCAATTCGTGACATGATTTCAAACCTTTATGTTGCGGACAGAGTCTCTTTTTTTCTGAAAAAACGTAACTTCTCCCCCCTTGCATTCAAGGTAAAAAAGTCAAGTCCCGTATTCTCACTCTGTCCCGGAAAGACAAAAATAAAAGAGCCGCCGGAACAGATTGCCCGAGGCTTGTCAAAACACGCATAGGGCTGCTTGGTTCCCCACCTGACCCGGTTAGCAATTTTGACAACGCACGAGGTCCATCCCGGCGGCAAAAACTCGCTCTTTCTTAATGTATACTACTTTTTGAAAAATTCAAGTAGTCTTGACAGGACTTTTCGTAAATTTTTACGTTCAACCACCTGATCGATCAATCCGCGCTCCAAAAGGAACTCTGCGGTTTGGAATCCTTCGGGCAGTTTTGCGTTGGTTGTTTCTTGAATGACACGGGGACCGGCGAAGCCGATCATGGCACCGGGTTCGGCAAGAATCACATCTCCGACCGTTGCAAAACTGGCAGTGACACCGCCGTAAGTCGGATTGGTCATAATGACAAAAAACGGATATCCCGCTTCTGCATGGCGCTCCAGAGCACCGCAGGTTTTTGCCATCTGCATTAAGCTTACGATACCTTCCTGCATTCTGGCGCCGCCGCTGGCTGTGACGATGACGACCGGCAGTTTTGCCTTGGTCGCAGCTTCAACCAGACGGGTGATCTTTTCGCCGACAACAGAACCCATTGAAGCACCCATGAAACGGAAATCCATCACGCCCAGCATATACGGATTACCGCCCAAAGTGGCTTTTCCGCAGGTGATGGCATCTTTTGTTCCTGTTTTGGATTCGTTTTCTTTGATTCTGCTTTCGTAACTCTTGGAATCAAAGAATTTCAGAAAGTCGCAGGAGGAAAGCCCCGCATCCATTTCTTCAAAAGTTCCGGCATCTGTCAGCATGGCAATCCGCGAAGCGGTGCTCATGGGCAGGTGCGCGTTACAGTTCCAGCAAACCTGGAAATTATCTTCAAGACGGTCGTTGTAAAGAGTCTGTCCGCATTTTTTGCATTTGACCCAGGAACCATCCGGAATGGTCATGCGTCTGGTCGACGACTTAGAGAGCTTCAACGTCGAATATTTGCCGCTGCTGAATATAGACATTCGTCAGGACTCCATGGTTGTTATTTACTTTCAGAAAATATATTTTTTATAATATAACTCCAATTAAGAAAAAAATCAATTATTCCCCGGACGGAATTGATGTTTTCTGTCAAGTTAAGTAATAATAAACCCTGTTTTTATCCGTTTTTCTGAAAAAAAAGAGTTCCGGAATACTGTTTTTCCGGAACTTTCCGATGTTTAATGAAAATCAGAAGCCGCCGTAAACGGCATTGAATAATTCATCAATGAGCTTCTGCTGATCGGCAGGGATGCCCGTCAAGCCTGAAAGATCTTCTCTGTCGGCGAGTTCCGCCATGATGGCGGCTCCGGCACTGACAGACTGTGCCGCTGTTTCAAATCCCAGAACATCGGGAGTGTTATCCACACGGTGGTGATAGTAACAGCCGGCTGTGCAGTTCGGACGGTTGATCCAGATGCCCGGGACTTTGCAGGCGGCAAAAGGAAATTGATCCGTGTAAGGGCAGGGCGCATTTGTTTCTGTGTAATAAACATCGTGTGCATGGCAATGTTTGGCGATAAGCGCATTGAGCTTGTCAGTTGTGTTCATTGTGAACTTCATCCAGCCCAGCGCAGAGCCGAAGGAGTCAAAGTTGCACATGAAAATACCGTTTTTCTCAATTTCTTCACGATGGGCGCGGACATAACTGGCGCTGCCGACAGAAAGTTGTTCCTCTGCACCGAAAGAA
>JAZQYS010000400.1:0-2439 GCA_045633645.1 Victivallaceae bacterium
GCCTGATCATTCTGCCGGATAACTTCCGTCTGACGGAAAAAGCGGCAGATATTCTGCGCAGTCATCTGGAACAAGGCGGAAAAATCCTCGCTTTCGGTTCTGCCGGCTTGTCTCTTGATAAGGATGAATTTTCTCTGGAAGATTGGCCTGTTAAATATATTTCTCAACTTGCGCACGATCCGCTGTATTATCTGCCGACGGGTGTTTTTGCTGAAAATCTTCCTGATATGCCGTTATCCGTCTACGCTTCCGGTGCAAAAGTTGAAGCAGTCCCGGGGGCGGTTGTGCATATGGAAGTTGTCAAACCATTTTTCAACCGTGAATGGGATGGCTTGCGCTGTAAATATTATGCGGCTCCGGCAGAAAAAAGCGGCGAACCCTTTATCGTTGAAAAGGGAAATATCATTTGCGTTACGGGAGAAATTTTTACCGGTTACAAGACCCGTGCGCCGTTTCAGCACCGGGAACTTGTCAAAAATCTGCTCGGGGTTCTGGATAATAATCCGCAGCTGCGGGAAGAGGGACTTCCGAGTTTTGCCCGCGCTTTTCTTCAGAAAAACGACGGCAGGATTTTGCTGCATCTGCTTTCGTACTGTCCTGAAAAACGCTGTGATGCCATCTGCGTTGATGAGCGCGTGATTTCTCCGGAATCAAACATTTCCATCCGTTTGGACGGTAAAACGGTCAACCGGGTATTTCTTGCTCCTGAAGAAAAGCCTCTTGCATATACCATTGAAGACGGGTACTGCAAAATACGCGTCCCGCAATTTTCCGGCTACACGCTTGTTGTGGTGGAATAACCGCTTCTCCTCAGTAAAAAAGCCCCCAAGCCATGCCGTACAACGGCACAGCCTGAGGGCGGGATTTCCTCTATACCTCTATTCTGAAATATTTTTGGTCAGGGGCGTGTTGAAGTTTTCGTAGAAAGCTCCGGCACGTTCTGTGATATTGAGCAGGTGTCTGGAAATTTTGCGGAATTCTGCGAGCAGATCCAGATAGAGAAGACCCACTTGCGGACGGCATTCTCCGCTCTTGATTCGGGAAATGTGTTCCGTTTCAAAATCGTCCAGAAGCTGGGTTATTTTTCCGTGAAGAATGGCGGATTTCTGCAAAAGCTGCGGTGTGCAGCAGGTGAGGATCTCCGTTGAGATTTCAGCGATTTCAGCAAGGGTGTCATGCAGAAGATCATATTCTTTTTCGGCATTGGCACTGAGTTTCAAATCATTCTGCTGAAGTTCATTGATGATTTTGCAGATAATGGCAGTATGGTCGCCGATACGTTCAACGTCATTGGTGCAGTGCAGGAGCAGGGGAATCTGAGCTGCTTCATTGAGAGTCAATCTTTTACCCATCAACTGAGAGAGATATTCGGTGATGTCTTTCTGACGTTCATCAATATCCGCTTCACGCTTTTCAAGCTGACGTGCCATAGCCTGATTTTTGCTGTCGTTGCGGTTGTAGATATTGAGGGCGCAATCAATCATTTTCCATGCTTTTTGAAGCATGCGGCGCAGAGCGTAGGTTGTCTGAGTCAAAGCAATCGGCGGTGCATCCAGAAGGTGCGGTTCAAGATACTGATACTTGATTTTGCCGGCGGAAACCGGAATCACTTTTTCACAGATTTTTGCCAGAAACGGAATAAAGGGCAACAGAACCAGCGTTGTAAACACATTGAATACGGTGTGTGCGTTGGCGATCTGACGGGGCAGTTCTCCGTTGAAGGAAATTTTCTTGATCAGGGCAAAGAACGCCGGTTCATTTCCCCACGGAATAAGAAACGTTGCGCAGATGATGACAACTCCTGTTACGTTAAAGAGCGTATGTGCCAGAGCCGCCTGTTTGGCAACTCTGTTGGCTGTCATTGCGGCAAGCTGAGCTGTGATGGTCGTTCCGATATTGGAACCGAGAATGAGAGCAACGGCGGTGTAAACGTCCAGAAGTCCGCTTGCGCCGAGGGCGATAACGATACCTGAACAGGCGGAACTGCTCTGAATGATCATGGTGGCAAGAACGCCGATAAAAACAGCACCGAGCAGGGCACCTGCGGGAATCATTCCGTTGACAGGCGCGCATTGAAAGGTGAGAAATGCGGATTTGAAAGCATCGAGTTTTGCAAGAGTTTTAAGTTCACCGCTCATGAACTCCATACCGAGAAAGAGAAAGCCCAGACCTACGATGGTTTCGCTCCAGTTGGCAATTTTCTGCTGTTTGGAGAAACTCAACAGCAGTCCTGCGATGATGGAGGGCATGATGATCCAGGTGATATCAAAAGCGACCAATTGTGCGGTGATTGTCGTACCGATGTTGGCACCGAAAATAAGTCCCATGGCCTGAACAAGAGAGAGAAGTCCTGCGTTGACAAAACCGATGACCATGACGGTACTGGCGCTGGAAGATTGAATAACACAGGTGACAGCGGCGCCGGAGAACACCGCAATC
>JAZQYS010000401.1:0-6131 GCA_045633645.1 Victivallaceae bacterium
AGCAGCGGAAGTTGTTTCTATCCTGAGGACACTGGTTCGGTGAAATCAAAAATGGGTAGTATAGAGTTTTGCAAACTTGGATTTTCATTTGAGGGGGATTTGAGAGGGGGTCAAGTCCCCCTCTGATTCTGTAAAAGTTATAGAAAACGGCGATTTTAGAGGTTTCGACACATTTCAAGCGGGTCGGGTGTGCGATAAGAAATGCGTTTTGAGCTGAAAATCACCCAGAAAAAAGGTAAGAAAAAAGCCGCTTAAAAAGCGGCTTGAAAATTCATGGTGGAGCAGAAGAGACTCGAACTCTCGACCCTCACACTGCCAGTGTGATGCTCTAGCCAACTGAGCTACTGCCCCAAAAATTTAATTTTATTGAAGAACAATAAAATGGCTCCGGCACTTGGATTCGAACCAAGGACCAAGTGGTTAACAGCCACCTACTCTACCGCTGAGCTATGCCGGAGCGTTGATACCACCTAATATATCACCTGCGGATAAAAATGCAAGCCGTTTTTTGAAAAAAATTCAACTTTTTTCCGTTTTTTTACCGATTTTTAGATTTTTTGCCGATTTTCACACGGATTCCGGCAAAAAACGCTTATTTCAAAACCAGTTGAGAATTTATCACATCGGCGTAAAAATTATCATCGTATTTTTTGACCACATAGCGATGATGACCGTCCGAAGAAACAATAAAGCAGTTGCTGCCGTCGGCAGAGTCAACAGAGGCCCGTCCGTAAACTGTATCGTATCCGGCGGCAGCGGGATCTCCCGTTACAGCCAGATTAACGAGCATAGGATCCCAGGAACAGCGGCCGTTGATACTGCCGTGATCGCGCATGACCTGTTTGAGCAGATCACCGTCAGGAAGATTTCCGCCGGTCATAACGGTAACCCCGATTTCATAACCGAGAAAAGTTACCGGAGTCGGCCAATTTGCACAAAGTTCCGCCCCGGCAGCTCTGGTTATTTCATTTTTATAGAAGTTATATTCTTTGCCTCCTGCTTCATCCCATTTTCCGGCCATAATCCAGAGATGAGATGTTTTTTTCTGCAGCAATGCTTTATGTTCAGGATTTTTCAGCAACCGGACAAGACACTGGGTGAACCCGATAGAAATAAATTCCACTGAATTATCCTCCGCATGTTCAAGCAGCTGCAAATAAAACTCAAGACTGTCCGGAACATCACCGTTGAAGCGGCGCGGATTACGGGAGGCAAGATTTTTCTGATACGGGGGATTTCCGGCAAAACCAACAGCGGCGTGATCTATCCCCAAAGGAATTTCAACGCCGCAGTCACGGGTGAACACATCCAGAGATGGAATGGAATACTCCATACAGGCATTAATGTTTATTCCCAGCAGATTTACTTTTTTCTGCAAATGAGCGTTGCACAAAAGACGGATTGCAACCGCATCGTCGCAATCAGTCCACCAATCGGTATCCAGAATAAAGTGGCGCATAATCAGCATATCTCCGTTAAAATTAAAGTCAAGGTACTTCCTTACATGGCAAGACAAATCAAGGCAAGCAGCATGGTCAGGATACTGCTCCGCTTGCAAACGGAATTTTCACGGGCAGTAAAGCTCAATATTATACCGAAACTTGTCCAGCATATACCGGTAAGTATTGCGAATAATATGCCGTAAAACATAGATTGGTCATTCCTGTCGTCTTGTTGTCGGTTTACGCAGAAATTCTATATCGCCCCGCCGTGAAATCAAATTCTGAAAATCGCTTCAGGATTATTTTTCTATTTTTCCGTCTTCCCAACCGATAAGGTTGCCCTTGACGGAATCAAAATTCACGCCGACAATGTAAATGTCCCGTTTGTCAAGCAGATACTTTTTGAAATATTCTTTTTCTTTGATTTGCTCCAACGCAGTGGGATCATTGTCCAGTTTGAATTCAAAGATGTAGATTGCCTTCGCGGTCTGAACAACCGCATCAATCCGTCCGTCATTGGTTGCGGAGTCTGCCTCAACGTATACGCCCAGCAAACGGAATATGGGAAAGAAAATTCCCTGAAAATTTGATTCCTGTTTTTTGTGGACATCATAAGGTATTCCGGCAAAAAACACTTCCATCGTTTTGCGGAGCTTTTTAAGATCGCCGTTCAGCAAACTGGTGGCAAATTCAGCCACAAAGCGCACGCCATCGGTCTGGGTTTTCCCCGCATAACTGTTCAAAATATAGGCACTGAAAGCCGTGGTAACTTCTGTATTGGGAAAGTCCAGATAATACCACGGCTGCCCGAAACGCTCTTCAGTGCCTTTGATGGTGACATATCCGGTTTGCAGCAGCAAGGTCAAGGGGTCGATGTTGTCAATTTCAAAAGCATTGAATGCAACCTGCGGAACAGGTTCTTTCAAAGCTGTTTCAAAATCAAACTCTTTCTGTTTGGTCAGCTCCATCAAAAAGGACGGCGTACCGGTGGAGAACCAATAGTTATTGAATTCTCCGCTTGACTCAAAGAATTGTGCTAAAGATACAGGATTGTAGACCGTCTTCGCATTTTTATGAAAACGATAACCGTTGTACCACTCTTTTATCTTTGCTTTGTAAGAAACAATATCCTGATTTCCAGCAAGTGCGGAGATCCGGTCGCTGAAGTTTTCTTCCAATTCTTCCTGCGTGTAACCGAACATGGTGGCATACCGGGCATCCATCGTGATATCGGTCAGGTTATTCATGTCAGAAAACAGTGAGACATGACAGAATTTGCTGACACCGGTAACGAATACAAAACGGAGCTTGCTTTCAGCTTTTTTTATGTTGCTGTAAAAGCCCTTAAGCACATTGAGAATTTCCCCGACGCCCTGCCTGGCAATGTTATTCAAAATAGGTTTGTCATATTCATCAACCAAAATGACAACATTTCCATTTACGGCAATATCATTGATTAAATTTTCAAAGCGAACAGAAAGTTGCTCTCCGCGCAATTTTAAATGGAACAAATCCGCAATGTTGCTCAATTGACCGACTAAATACTCAATAAGTTCATCCGCTGTTTTTATATCGCAGTTCGCAAAATCCATGTGAATCACCGGATACTGCTTCCAGTCATACGGTTTATCGTAAATTGCAAGACCTTGGAAAAGTTCTTTTTTGCCCTCAAAGACTGCCTTCAGAGTAGACACGGTAAGAGATTTACCAAAGCGGCGCGGACGGGAGAGAAAATAGGACTCCCCGGCCGGATTTATCAAATTCCAGATATACTCCGTCTTATCAACATAGAGATATCCTTCCTGCCGTAATTTTTCAAAATTATAAACGCTGCTGGTAATATCTTTCATTATCATGTACTCCTGTTTCTCTAATATACACTGTATTAACAGCTTTTTCAATTGTTTTATTTTATATGTTCAGCACAGAGCCGGATAATTACACGGATCTGATTGACAACAAATCCGGGCTTTGGAGTTGTTTTTTGACGAGGAAGAATTCAGCCTCAGATAAAGAATTTGTAAAAAACCCTTTGTATAGCAGCATGTTTACTTGAAAAAACCCCCTTCAGTGCGTATATTCTATAAAAGTTATCAATAATTCAGTGCGGTGCGGCTGCACACTTAATATTTTTCAGGAGTTCTTTGCCGGATGCAGACAGCAAAATATTTTTACCTCGTTTCATTGGGATGCCCTAAAAATCTGGTCGATTCCGAAATCATCGCTGCAAATCTTCTTGAGGCCGGTTGGGGACTTGCCATGACTCCTGATATGGCACAGCTTTATATCATCAATACCTGTGCTTTTATTCCGCCCGCCCGCGAAGAGGCCGCCGGAGAAATCAACTGCGCTTCTCAATGGAAACAGGAAGAGCCCGGACGCAAAATCATTGTGACCGGATGTCTCAGCCAATACAGCAAAGATATCCGCAAAGAATTTCCGCAGGTGGATTTCTGGGCAGGTGTGGACGATGTTGTCCGTCTGCCTGAAATTCTCAACGGAAGTGCTCCGTCTTCAAGCTGCAGTTATCTGCATTCTGCCGATACACCCATGCTCCAGCTGACTATGCCGCATGTGGCGTATGTCAAAATTGCCGATGGATGCAACAACTGCTGTTCTTACTGCATCATTCCGCGTCTGCGCGGAAAACTCCGCAGCCGTCCGATGGCGGATGTTCTGGCGGAAATTTCAGGTCTTGTTTCCAACGGCGTAAAAGAGATTATCATTATCGCTCAGGACGTGACCGCTTTCGGTATGGACCGCCCCGGATCAGGTGATTCTCTTGCCGGACTTTTGACTCAGATTGAAAAAATCGACGGTGATTTCAAAGTCCGTCTGCTCTATACGCACCCGGCGCATTATACCGATGAATTGATCAGCGTTCTGGCGCAGAGCAAAAAAGTCATGCCCTATCTGGATATGCCGCTTCAACATATATCTGACCGCATCCTCAAAGCGATGAACCGCCATATTGATACGGCAGGCATCAAAACGCTCTTGAAAAAACTGCGCCAAAATATTCCCGGACTGGTACTGCGGACAACTTTCATCACGGGACTTCCCGGCGAAACAGAAGAAGAGTTTGCCGAACTTGAAGAATTTATCCGTGTGCAGAAATTTGAACGTCTGGGCGTATTTCCCTACGCCGCCGAACCCGGCAGCAAAGCCGCTGCAATGCCTGATATTCCCTCTGCGGAAACAGCTGCTGCGCGGGCTGCAAAAATCATGAAAGGTCAGATATCGCGCATGAAACGCCGCAGCAGTGCTTTAATCGGTACTGAAATGGAGGTTCTGGTCGATCAGATTGATGAAGATATTGCCATTGCCAGGGGTGTCTGGGATGCTCCGGATATTGACAATGTTGTTTATATAGTTGATGCCGCACGAATTAAAGAGGGAGACAAACTTCTTGTCCGCATCACTTCACGGCATGATTGCGATTTAGTCGCAGAAAAAATACGGAAAATAAAAAAATGAGTATGAAAAACGTTCCCAACATTCTCACGGTCAGCCGGATATTTGCCGTGCTGATTTTCGTTGTTCTGGCAACTTTTGCCGAAAAGGATTATATGTCCGCCCAGGCTGTTTTCGGCGTGCGTCTTGCCGCCTATATTCTTGCTATTCTTGCCGGACTTACCGATTTGCTTGACGGTTATATTGCCCGCCGTTACAATTTTGTCAGTGATTTCGGTGCTTTGATGGATCCGCTTGCCGACAAAATTTTTGTAACCGGTACGATGCTGATGGCGGTTGAATACCGTCTTATGCCTGCTTGGATTGCTGTTGCCGTTCTCTGCCGTGAATTCATGGTCACGGGATTGCGGACACTTGCCGCCAAAAAGCAGGTGGTTATTTCCGCCGACCGCTGGGGAAAACTCAAAACTGCGCTTCAGATGGTCATGCTCGGCATCGCCGGAGCTGCCTGGGTCATTGACGGCGGAACGCAATACATGCACGATGCCGTCTGGTTCGGAGTCCGTCTCTGGTACCTCTGGCTGATTTACCTGACCGGAATCGTTATCGTCACCATCGGTTCCGGACTCGGATACTTCATTAAATACAGAAAATTGTATCTTCCTGAAAAATAATTATTTTTTCACTTGATTTTTTAAAATCACGGGCTATATTAATTAAACACACTGCGGAGAGATGGTCGAGTGGTCGAAGGCGCAGCATTGGAAATGCTGTGAGGGGGCAACTTCTCCGAGGGTTCGAATCCCTCTCTCTCCGCCATTTTTTTTATCCCCCTTTTAATCTTGCTGAAAAAATCATCCTTGCTATTATTTTGTAAAACTCGTTGATTCAAAGGCTTTTACAATACTTCTGCCAGCGTGTAAGAAACACACTCAGACTCTGAAATCAGACCGTTTTGCCCCGAATTTCGTCTGAAATCTGTCTGAATTCTGAGTTTTTCTGAAAAGTGTAAAAATTAAGGTTCTTTTTGTAAGTGCTTGATTATTAACAAAAATACAATTTTACATCTTACCGCGCGTGCGGGAAGGTACAAAAACACCGTCCATTTTTCAACTCTCGCCAAAAATTCTGTGAAGTTTTTTTCACAAAACCGCTTCACAAGGGCTTTTTTGCTGCTTTTTGCCAACATCCTCGACCTTTGCAGCAACTGCCGCGACACGCCCCTTAAAACTCAAAAAATTGTCATTCCGCAGTTGTACACGCCTGCGGGAGATG
>JAZQYS010000402.1:0-4297 GCA_045633645.1 Victivallaceae bacterium
GGTCTCCGGAAAGGATTTCGCTGGAAACACCGGTGTTGAGTCCGGTTTTGACATAAACGGGCTTGAGCAATCCGTTTCCGGCGGAAACCCAGGCGCGGCGTCCGGCATTTGTTTTTTCAAGTTCTTTGCGGTATTCAGGCGCAACGAACTTGGCATCCGGCGTATAACGGAAGACGGCATTTGAAATATTCAAAACGTTTTTACGTTCAGCACGGACAAATTTGACATTGGCGGTCAAGTACGGCAGAAGTTTGCCGCTTGAGTTATCCGTTGTCACCTCAACAACATAGGTCACAACGTTCTGGGACATCGTGGCATTGAGACGGATTTTGTGAACAACACCGGTAAACTCCATATCAGGATATGCATCCACAGTGAACAATACTTTCATACCCGGCTTGATACTGCCGATATCCGCTTCGTTGACGGAAACCCAAACCTGCATTTTACGCAAGTCTGTTGCAATCAAAAAGATACTGGATGCGCTCATGCTGGAAACAAGAGTCTGTCCGACACTTACACGGCGGTCAATGATAATACCGTCAACAGGAGAAGTAATCACGCAGTAACTCAAGTTACGTTCAGCCTTGATAAGAGCAGCATCGGCAACCTGCAGCTGGGCTTCAGCCTGTTTCAACTGCGCATCAGCAACAGCCAGATCGGCTTTGGCAGTAAGATACGCTGCTTTGAAACTGTCGAAATCACTTTTTGCCATCGCGCCTTTGGGGTGCAGTTCCTGAGCACGCTGCCAGTTCAACTCAGCCAATACCTGTTTGGCTTTAGCCTGCTGGATTCCTGCCTTGGCACTGAGGATGGCAACATCTGCTTTTGCTTTGCCGGCTTTTGCCTCTTTGAGTGCGGCGTCGTACAAAACTTCGTCAATCCGGGCAAGGACCATTCCTTTTTTGACCTTTGAACCGTAGTCCACAGCCTTGCCGCTGACATCCGTTCCGAAACTCATGATTTTACCGGTCACCTGGGCACCGACATTGACCAGTTCCTCCGGTTCAACGGTTCCTGAGGCACTGATAACACTCATCAAATCTCCTTTTTCCACCGGTTCAGTTCTGAATTTCACCTGCTTTTCAGGTGCGGAATAAGAGCGGAAGCCCCACCACAAGAGTCCGGCAACGGCGATGAATAAAACAGCAGCAATAATTTTTTTCATAATTTGATATCCTGTTTTGAACTTTATTTTCTCTATATCCCAAGCTCTATATTTTCAATAACGCTTTCATTTAAAAATTTATTTTTAAAAATTATATCAAAAACAGTAAAATTTCAAGTCCCGTATGATGTAAAAAACATATTTTTTCTGTTTTAAAATTATTTTTCAGATAAAAAAGCAATATTCCTGAAAAAAATCCGTTAAACGGCATTGTATTTCTCAACTTTTGTGGAATATTAATGTTATGATGAAACGTGATGACATTTTGCGCCTGGATGATGCTCAATTATCCGCATGCTGCAAGCTGGAGTTTTACAAGGATTCCGGTCCGGGAGGACAGAAAAGGAACAAAACTTCCAGTGCGGCAAGGGTCACTCTGCCCGGATGGGAGATTTCAGCAACGGACTGCACTGAACGCAGCCAGGTGCGGAACCGGGCAAACGCCTTGAAAAAACTGCGGATAAATCTTGCCTTGACTGTCCGGGAAACGCCCGCCGTTCCGCCGGAACGTTTGGAGTGTTCTCTTACCCACGCCGATTATCCGTTGTATCTGGCTCACCTGCTTGATGTTTTCAGCGGAAACGCCTGGGATTTCAAAGCAGCTGCGGCGGTTCTCGGAATATCCCCTACGGCATTTGTCAAAAAATTGTATAAGGATCCGGTCGTCTGGCAGATGGTCCTCAAAGAATTGACTGCAAGAAATCTGCCGCTGCCCAAACCGCCCAAATAAAAAGCTGAAAACATCATGTCAAACACGCTTTTAAAATACATTATCCGCCGCACAGGATACTCGGTACTTATTATTGCCGGAGTGGTCCTTTTTACATTTCTGCTGTTTAATCTTTGCAGCGGAGATCCGGCGGCGGCGGTTCTCGGAAAAAACGCAACTCCCGCTGAAATTGAATCTCTGCGGCGCGAATTGGGAAGTGATTTGCCTCTGCTGTACGGAAAAAAATGCAAAACAGAAGCATTCCCCCTCTGGCAGGGTAAAAAGACCGATGTCTGTATCAAAAGAAATTTTCCGCTTGAAAACGGAGTGGCAGTCATTACATTCACCCCCGATTGTCAGACGGAACTGCCGATAAACAGCAGTACCAGAGAAATCCGCTTCGGCGCACCCGCAGGGAAACACATCACCAAAATTGAAACGTTCCGTCTGCAGAAAAATCCGTATAACTCCCAGTTTTTCAGAGCAATAAAAGAGATTCTTACGCTGGATTTCGGAAGAACAGTCACAACCAGAGAGCCGGTCAGTGATATCTTTAAACGCAGTATCGGTCCCTCTCTGCTTTTAATGCTGCCGATTTTTCTGGGGGAATTAAGTCTGGGAGCCGCCCTTGCTCTGGTTGCAACAGCATTCAGAAACCGTCTGCCGGACAGACTTCTGGTTCTGCTTTCAGTCGCAGGAATGAGCATAAGTTATCTTACAGTCATCATTCTCGGTCAATGGTTTTTAGGTTATTATCTTGAACTCTTTCCCATCTGGGGATTTCAGAGCGTTGCCGATTTCGGACTGCCGGTCACAATCGGCATACTCTGCGGAACAGGAACGAATGTCCGCTTTTTCCGTACAGTTTTCACCGATGAATCAAGAAAAGAATATCTCCGCACTGCCGTTGCCAAAGGCGCGTCTCCTGCAAGAGTTTACGGCAAGCACCTCTTGCGGAACGGCGCCATTCAAATCATCACCAGAGCCGGTGCCTCTCTGCCGTTCCTTTTTACAGGAAGTTTGCTGCTTGAATCCTTTTTCGGGATTCCCGGACTGGGTTTTGCAGGTGTGGACGCGCTTTATAATTCAGATATTCAACTGCTCAAAGCGCTGGTTGTTCTCAGTGCATTTTTGTTTGTCACAATCAATCTGCTGGCAGATCTGGCATACGCCTGGGCTGATCCGCGGATAAGATTGGAGTAATATTCCATGTTAACGACTCTTGTTTTTGAAGACAAAGCCATCTTTGTTTATCCGCATGAAACACTCCTTGATGCTCTCAGGCGCAACGGTTTTGATATTGCAGCCGGGTGCGGCGGAAAAAACCGCTGCGGCAGCTGCCGTATCAGATTGCTGTCAGGCAATTACATCTGCAACGGAAAAATATTTTCTGTTTCAGAAGATTCTCCAATTGAAATGAATTCCTGTGCATTAAAAATGCTTTCAAACGGCAAGGCTGAATATCCTCAAAAAAACACAACAGAATCTTTTTCTGAAATACGAAAAGACTTTTTCTTTGAAATCCCCGCAGATTTTCCTGTTACGCTGGTTATTGATCTGGGGACAACCAATATTGAAGCGGCATTACTTGAAAACGGCAAAATATCGCGTTCAACCCGGCTGAATCAACAGACGCTTTTCGGAGATAACGTCATTGACAGAATCGCTTTTGCAGCAAATTCTTCAGGCAGAGAAACGCTTCAGCGCGCCCTCATACAAGATAGTTGCCTGCCTCTGATAAAACAGTTGACAAGTTATCCGGAGCAGATTCAACAGGTGTTCGTTTCCGGCAATACGGCAATGACCCACTTTTTTTTCAATGCCGACACAACCGGTCTCGGAAAAGTGCCGTTTCAACCGGAAAAATTAAATTTTCATGACTCCGCCCATTCAATCGGGCTTGATATTCTTTTACCTGAAACACCGATAACGGCAATCCCCTGTCTCGGAGGGTTTATCGGAGGTGATGTAACTGCCGGACTGCTCCACACCGGATTTTACGGCAAAAACAGCTGCAATCTGTTTATGGATATCGGAACAAATTGTGAAATGTTCCTGAATGTAAACGGCAGGTGTTATGCGCTGTCTGCCGCCGCGGGTCCTGCGTTTGAACGCGGCAACCTGCGGTCAAATGATTCCGGAGCTGTCAGACATATCTCTTTTAAAGAAAACAAATGGAAGACAATTCCGGAACTTGAACAAGTCAACGGTTTCTGCGGAACAGCCCTTGTTGACCTGTTGGCAGAGGGCAAACGTCACAGTTTTCTGGATTCATTTGCAAAATGGCAGAAAAAACCGGATTTGCCTGATGTTTTGTATTGTTCCAATGCCGTTTTATCAGAACTTGTTGCGGCAAAAGCTGCCATTGCAAGCTCTTTGCAAGTGCTTTTAAAGTATGCACAAATAAGTGAACAAAATAT
>JAZQYS010000403.1:0-10747 GCA_045633645.1 Victivallaceae bacterium
CAAAAATCTCCGGCTTGGTCCGACACTTCCGGCATTTTTGTCTCCGGGTGTTGCGGCAGTATTGGTAAAAACTTTTGACATAAAAGGAATAACCGATCCGCAAGCAGATATAAATGCAATGATGTCTGGAAAATAAATTTCCGGATAGACAGGCGGTAGGAATTATCCTGCCGCCTTTTTTGTTTTTATTGATTGTATTTCTCTTGTGCGAGGTTATATTATAGCGAGAGGTATATGTATGAAAGAAAAATCAACAATAGAAGAACAATTTGATCTCATCGCAAATGAATATGACTCCGGTCGCAGAAAATTTATTCCTTGCTTTGATGATTATTACGAAAAGACTACAGCATTTGCGGCTTCTTTTATCGGAGAAAAACATCGGATTCTTGATTTGGGGAGCGGAACTGGTTTGTTGGCAATGTATTATTTTCACCACTATCCGCAAGCTGATTATATACTCGTCGATGTCGCTTCAGAAATGCTCAATGTGGCAAGACAAAGATTTGAGCATATCTCAAATGTCAATTATTCTGTAATTGACTATGCCCGAGAGTTGCCGGATGGAAATTTTGATCTGGTGATGTCCGCATTGTCAATTCATCATTTGGAAAACGAGCAGAAACAGGAGTTGTTCAGAAAGCTGAAAAATAAAATCACCCCCGGAGGATGGTTCATTAATTATGATCAATTCTGTTGTGAGTCAAAAGAGATGGATGAATTTGTCAATACCCATTGGATAAAACATCTTTATAACAGCGGACTTTCAGAAACCGAACTTGAAAGATGGCAGGAACGACGGAAACTTGACCGGGAATGTTCTGTAGGGGAAGAAATTGCAATGCTCAAAAAATGCGGATATGAAAGTGTCGAGTGCATTTATCTTTGTGGAAAATTTGCGGTAATAGCAGCCAGAGTGTGATTTTTGTATGTAACCATCAAAGATGGATAAAATTCAAATACGCCGCCTTTTTGTTTTTTGTGGGAAATGTGAGATGTCGGCTTTCCGTACAATTAAAAAGCGAAGGTCGGTGCAGAGAACGATCCTGCGGGCATTTCAAGGTGGCGTTGGTATCGTTCTGCGGAAAAATCCGTCATTTAACAGATATTGCCACTCAAAGAGTTATGACGGATAGAGAACACTTTTCGGTAAATGTATATTGGTCTGAAGTCGAAATGTCGGCAAATAGAGAATAGAGAAAAATAGAGAATTTTGCGTATTTTGCCGTGTGTTTGTGTAACTCTCTAATCTCTAGTGATTAACAATAGAACTCCGCATAAATGACGGCATACATTTACAAACAGAGAATTTGCCGAAACTTTATTCAAAACACACCGATTTAGAGAGAATTTGGCGTTCTCTATTTGTTCTCTGTTGGGGCAATGATTTGCTGTAAATGCCTGTGGTTCTTTGGGTAAAATCAAGATACAAAAAAATCCAGCCATAAAGGACTGGATTGTAGGTCATAATATAGTGCGGATAGCGTTGTATTGCAAACGGATAAACTCTCATTTTCCATTTTCTCATCATCCGTCGCACAAAGTGCTATGGATGACAGGTCATACGGAGCGAAGCGGAGTGCTTCATAGCGGAATGAAATGGCTTGCCACGGCGTAATGAAATGAAGACGGGAGCTGCTTCCTATTGTGGAGCTTTGGCGGCTTGTCACGGCGTAATGAAATGAAGACGGAAACAATGCTTCATCTGAAAAGGCTTTTATGAAGCACGGCTGGCTTCATTTGGAATCAAGGCGGCTTGCCGCCATTTAAGCGAAGCGCAATAAAAAGAAACACCATCCTTACTCGCGACAGCGAGAAAACTTCACAAGCGAATGAAATGAGCGACTTCACAAGTGAAATGGAGCGTAAGCGGAATGAAACGACTTCACAAGCAAGGCTTCTGGAGTTTGGTGAAGATGTCCCGGCTTCATTGCATTACGCCGTGGCAAGGAAGAAAACATTTGGTTTTGAGTGAAGAGCTTTTGTTGCACAAAAGCGTGAAGAGAAGACTTGCGTCTTCGTTGACCATTTTTTTGCCCGAATTTAGGCAAAAAAAATGGTCGGGATACGGAGATTCGAACTCCGGACCTTTTGACCCCCAGTCAAACGCGCTAGACCAGGCTGCGCTATATCCCGAACCGATGTCATATAATATACACCTGCTCGCAGTATTGTCAAGCAGGAAATTGAGGAAATTTGAGAAAAAGTGTGATTTTTTGCGATTTTGTGTCGAAGAATGAGGGGAGGGGACAAACATTGCGATCGTCAATTTGTCCGTATCTGTCCGTAAAAGTCCGTACACGTCTGTCTGTTTTATGGCAAAAATCAGCGAACCAGGTGCTTTTTTTGAGAAAAATACGAAAAATTACTTGAATTTGGAAAAATTTGGAATATATTGGAAATAGTTGGAAATTTATTGTCGTCTTATCTGTATTTATAAAGCAAAATCAGGAAAATCCTTATGTTGGAGTTCTGCGGAGAAGAGAGGTGTCGGATCGATGCCAACGGACGGATCCGTCTGACTCAGCGCTGGGTTGATGATTTTTTGCGCAAATGCAACGGTGAGGTCGTGATGTACGTTCTGCCGGAGGGGGCGGTCGCTCTTTATCCGGAAGAAACCTATCGTGAAATGCGCGCGCGTGAGATTTCAGATACGGATAACGTCGGAGCCAGTTTTGCAGCCCGGCGTTCACTCCGGCGTTACGGCAGTCTGACGATGTCCGCAGTGCTGACCCGTCAGGGGAGGGTGACTCTGCCTGAGAGGTTCCGCAAACTTACCGGTCTGCAGCCCGGCGTTGAAGCCTGTGTGGTCGGTGTGGAAATCGGCGTGGAAATCTGGACTTCTGAAAAATTTGATGCCGAGATGGACGAGGCAGATATCCAACTTGAAAAACAACGTAAACTGGAATACAATTCTTTAACTGAAGGTGCAAAATGAGTGAACGCAAAAAAGATTTTTTCAAGCGGCTCCTGCTGATGGCGGGAATTGCCGTTCTTGCGTTCATGCTTCTGGGTGCCGATTATCCGGAGCATGATGCACGTCCGGATTATACCGGGGCGATTGCTGCCGGTATTTGTGAAGAAATTTTCAAATCCTCTAAAGACTCTTATTCTTCTGCCGCAGCTGAAAATCCGCTGTGGTTTCTGCAGTGTGTCGCACCGTAAAAACGGTGTTGCTTTTGCTGAGAACTTGAAAAGAATATAAATCCGGTATATATTACACCCTGTGTAACAGTCTTTATATATATTTGACTTTAATTTTTTACCGGAGGGAAAAATGTTCCGAAAAGTTTCTTTACTGCTTGTTTTGTTTGCTGCTGTCATTCTTTGCGCTGCCCCTGCAAAGGCGAAAAAGGTGACGTATACACCGCCTGCGTTGTCGAATCCGGCTTCGTGGAGCATGGTCGTTGTTCCTGATGTGCAGACTTACATCCGTTTTTCACGCAACCACGGAATTCTTGATCTGATGAATGCCTGGATCGTTGACAACGTGGATCCCCTGAAAATTCAGCAGGTTTTCTACACTGGCGATTTGGTTTACTTTAACGGATACGGCATTGTCGGCAAAGAGAAAAACCTGATCGGCAAAGAGCAGTGGGAGGGATTTTCCAAATTGATGAAGCGTCTTGATGGATATGTTCCGTATACGCTCTGTACCGGCAATCACGATTACGGTGTCCGCAGTGCTGAAAACCGTACCACGCGCTATAATGACTACTTTCCCACTGACAGAAATCCGCTGTCCCGCAAACAGCTGATTGAGTGCGGTCCCAATACTTTCGGTGTTCGGACGATGGAAAACTCCGCCCGGGAATTTACTGCACCGTATCCGGATAACCGCAAGTTTCTCATTATTACGCTGCAGTTTGCTCCCAGTGATGCCGCGCTTGCCTGGGCAAAGAAAATTGCGGATGATCCCCGTTTTGCCAATCACATCGGAATTGTCCTGACCCATTCCTATATTTACGGTAACGGAGAACGTATTCAGGATGAAAAATATGTCCTCAACAAAGAGGGCGGCAATGCCGGAGAAGCAATTTACAAAAAATTGGTGTATCCTGCAAAGAATATCCGCATGGTCATTTGCGGACACGTCTGCAAGCCTGATAACTGGGCGGCGAGTGTCGGATTTTCAATGACGAAAAACAGTTCCGGCAAGAGTGTTGCTCAGATGGCTTTCAACACGCAGGCCATCGGCGGCGGATTTGCCGGTAACGGCGGCGACGGCTGGCTCCGTCTGCTGGAATTCATGCCTGACAAAAAGACCGTCAAAGCAAAAACTTTCTCTCCGCTTTTTGCGATTTCTCCCAGCACCAGATACCTTGCATGGAAAACCGATAAGAGAAACGAATTTACTTTCACGCTTGAATAAAATAAAATTTGCATAAATTACTGCTTCAAAACTCTTTTGTCATAAGGGCTTTGAAGCAGTTTTTTTTAGTTTTGTGCAAAAAAATTTGCATTTTGTTTCAATTCTGTCTATATTATATATCAAGATAGTTGAATCAACCGGATGTATTTCTCATGAAAAACGCAATTTCCGCTGTTCAGATTGCCCGGATGGCAGGGGTGAGTCCTGCAACGGTATCCCGTGCCTTGAATCCGGAACAAGCGTGGCGTATCAGCCGGGAAAAACGTCAGGAGATACGCTCTCTGGCAAGCAAATACGGATTCAAATCACGCAGTGCCCGCAAGGCAGGACGTTATGTGAAAACTTTCAGAGTGGCATTCCTGTTGGGGAGAATGCAGCACGATTTGGTTTCAGGCGGAAATGTGCTGGTGCATAAAATGTGTGATATTCTGCAGAGTAACGGTTATATTCTGGAATTGATCCGTGTGGATTTTTCTCCTGAAAACCTTGTCGCCAATGTCCGCAATATGCTCAAATCCGGAGAAGCTGATGTCTATGTTATCGGCGGTGGATTGATGCGGGGACAATCTCTGGAATTGCTCCGCAAACTCAGTTCACGGTTGATTTTGCTGTTGAATCCCGGTATGCAAATGCCGTTTCCTGATTTTAATTGGCTGTCATATTTCGGCAGAGATGCTCAGGATTCGTACAGGCAGGCGCTTGCGAGCATACCTGAAAAATATTGGGAAAAAATCGTTTATTTCGGTAATAATAACAGTTCTTCGCATATCAAAATCGCTGAAATAAAGAGGATTTCAGCGGCAATGGGGAGGGATTTAAGTAATCTTCCTGAGTGTCTTTTCGGCGACGGTTCTCTGATCTATCCCGAAGACGCCTACCGCACGGCGCACCTCTTTTTGCAGGAGCATTTTGAAGAGTTGGAGAAATATCACACCTTTTTCTGCAGCGGACGTTCTGCCGGGGCGCTCTATGATGAACTGGTCAGACGCGGCAGAGTGCCGGGAATGGATTTTGCCATCTACTCCATGGGAGCGACCAGTCAGCTTTTGCCGCCGCTGCAAAAGGGTATCAACTGGCTTTGCCGCAATCTGGATAGAGAAGCAGAGATGCTTTGCGAGCAGATCCTGCTTCTGGCGGATGATCCCACACCTCAGCGCAAGTACTTTAAATGGAATTTTATTCCGGCTGATTACGGCGATGCCGGAGAAAATCATTCAAGATTGATTGTTTAACAAATATTCTTTTTTACATAAAACCTTATAAACTGAAACAGGAGAAAAAATGAGACGGTCAGAACTGAAGAACAGTAAAGTCGTGGAGAATCTGTCGGCACCTGCCTGCAGGCAGGAGAAGTTCAAGAGCTTCACCTTGATAGAACTTCTCGTTGTCATTGCCATTATCGCAATATTGGCAGCGATGCTGATGCCCGCATTGAGTAAGGCGCGCGAGCGCGGCAAACTTATTTCATGTGCCAATAATATCAAACAGCTGGGTTCTGCCTGTCAGCAGTATGCTTTGACCTATGAAGACTACTTCCCTGCCTACTGGACTGCTGATTACTATTACGGCGGCAATTTTGCCAAAGGACAGTACGGCTGGCATTGGATATATACGATGATTGCATCCGGATTTATCAAATCCCAAAAAGTCGACAAAGGCGGTATTTTGCGTTGTCCCGCCGAAGTTAATTTAAATACCTATACCCATTACGGCCTGAATACAGGAATGGCTGCCAATGGAAAAAATACCACAAGTAAACTCATCCAGACTTATAAATGGAATTGTGCTTATGTCGGAAGCAATGTCCGCTGGTTCAAGTGGAGTTCCGTAAAAAGACCCTCTTTTGTGATGATTGCCGGAGACAGTACGGGATATCATATTTCTCCGGGTGAATCCGGTAACGGCGCGGGCGGTGTTGGTCCTATAGGCTCAAACTTCATCCGTCACGGCGGTGTGATCAATGCCGTCTTTATTGACGGACACGTTGAAGCGCTCCCGCTGGGACTTATGCCCGGAATCTGGTCAGATTCCGGAAGAAAAACCAAACCTTATCTTTAATACGCTGTTTTCTGTTTTTTTAAAGGCTGTTGTGAGTGTTTTTTGCAGCAGTCTTTTTTTATTGCATTATTGTTTTGATTGTAACTTGTTGTTTTATATATCTTTGTATGTCTTTTCGTTTTTTTTATGCAAAAACAGTTGCATTTTTCAGTGGTTTAGAGTATAATATCTTCTGACAAAAGTTTTTTGTTGTTGAAAATCCGACTGGGGTTCTGAAAATGAAAAAAGAAAATTTGAAGGGCAGAAGTTCTTTGTTTTGTACTTTTGCAGCAGCGTGTAAACATTTTACTCTAATTGAGTTGCTGGTTGTCATTGCCATTATTGCCATTCTTGCCGCGATGCTTATGCCCGCATTGAGCAAAGCGCGTGACCGCGGAAAACTTATTTCCTGTTCCAACAACATCAAACAGCTGGGCTCCACCTGCCAGCAGTACGCACTTGCCTTTGATGACTATTTCCCGGCGTATTGGACATCTGAATATTATTATGGCGGATCTTTTCAAAAAGGGGAGTACGGTTGGACATGGGTGCTGAATCTTATTGCAAGCGGTTTTATCCCATCAAAGTCCATTGCCAAGGGCGGTCCCTTTTTCTGTCCTGCGGCGACAGGTGAGTTCAGCATGAAAAAGTACAGCCATTTCGGATTGAATCTCGGCTTGGATGCCAATGGAAGATCGTCCAGTAAGGTTGTCAAGGCTTATAATTGGAATATCGTAAAAGTCGGCAACCGTGCCTTGTGGTTCAAATGGACCACGGTCAGGCGTCCCTCTTTTGTCATGCTTGCCGGAGATTGGAAATGTAACGTAGACAATTCTGCCGGATATTGGATCGATCCCTCTGTTTCTGGAAAGTATGGAGAGGGCGGTATCGGACCTTCCGGTTCAGATTTTATGCGTCACAATGGCGTCATCAATGCGGTTTTTATCGACGGTCATGCTGAAACGCTTCCTGTGGGACTTATGCCCGGTCCCTGGACCGATGCCGGAAAGAAAACAAAACCTTATCTTTGATTCAGAAAATTTGGGAGAAAACAATGTGTCGTAACCGTTTTACCCTTATAGAACTTCTTGTTGTTATTGCCATTATTGCGATTCTTGCGGCGATGCTGCTTCCGGCATTGCAGAAAGCACGTGACCGGGCAAAGTTTATCAGCTGTGCCAATAACATTAAAACGCTTGGTACGGCAAGTTTGGGATATCTGGATGCTTTTTCCGGTTTCTATCCCTGTCATTGGGTGTCGAACTCTTACCGTTTCCCCGACGGCTGGGCTGCCAACGGGAGTTTGGGGCATTATTATGTCCGTCCGCTGATGGTTGCAGGTTTCCTGGAAAAAAGAAAAGCCCACAAAGGCGGACCGCTTGCCTGTCCGGCAGAAAACAACCGCGGTTCTTCTGACAGTCATTACGGTGTCAACCGCGGATTGCGTCATAATGCAGTCAATGCGAGTATGCAAAAAAGAGGAACCTGGGATATTTCGGCAGATGAACTTTACATCAAAACCAATAAAATGAAGCGTCCTTCCTGCGTGATGATCGCCGGAGACTCTGTTTGGAATCAGTACCGGTATGATCCGTCTGCCACCAACAAAGAAGAATTCGGTCCCGGACCTCAGGGGGCGAACTTTATCCGTCACAACGGAATAGTCAATCTTGTTTTCTTTGACGGACATGTGGAAATGATGTTTGCCGGTGTTATGGACAGCGGATTCAATCCCGGTCGGTCTGTCAAACCCTACTTTTAATTTAATTGGAGTTTATCCCTATGAAAAAATGTATTTTGTTCTTCTTTCTTATGCCGCTGATCCTTTCTGCGGCGGTTGCTGAAAAATCCTTTGTCCTTGCCCGGAACGGCAAGGCTCAGTGTCAGATCGTTTTGTCTGAAAACGCCAATAAGCTTGATAAGATGGCAGCAAAGGATCTGCAGTCTTACCTTGGCAAAATCACCGGCGCAAAATTTAATATCGTCAGTGAAAAGCAGGTAAAAGGAAAAGCCGTCTATGTCGGCAATACCTCTGCCGGAAAAAAATATGCTCCCTTTAAAGATGAAGAGTGGTGTATCGCTTCTCCGGACGGCAAAAAACTTATTTTGACCGGCGGTGCGCGTATCGGCGGATTTTATGCCGTCTGGGATTTTCTCAATGAACTGGGATGCTATGCTCTGACTTTTGATCAGGATGCCATCCCCTCAGACAAAAATCTTACCTGGAACGGTAAATTCATCCGCCGTAAACCCGCTTTTAACGGACGTTTGATTTTTGACGGATTTCCGCATCAGCAGTCCCGGGTGAAAACGTCCGCCGCCATCGGTGAAAAGTACCGCATGTGGGTTTTGCGCAGCAGAATCAACGGCGAACAGAGCAAGAAGCGTATTCCCTCTTATTACACTTACAGCAGTTTCAATCTGATGCAGAGTTATCCTTATCACTCATTAAGTTTGTATGTGCCGCCTGAAAAATATTTCAAAACTCATCCTGAATATTTTTCAATGAACGAGTTCGGCAAACGTTTCAAACCTGAAAGTTTTGCCATCGGCGGCGGACTTTGCGAATCCAATCCCGAAGTGGTCAAAGTGGTTCTGCAGTCTTTGCGCGAGATGATCAAAGAACACCGTGCCAAGTATCCCAAAGAAGAGTGGGGCTTTGTCTATGATATCAGCCGTCTTGACCGTATGCCCTACATCTGCCGCTGCCCTGAGTGTGTTAAAATCATCAAAGAAGAGGGTTCTGAAAGCGGACTGCATTTCCGTTTTATCAACACCATTTCTCGTGAAATCCGGAAAGAATATCCGGATATCATTATCCGTACCAACGGTAAATACGGCACCAATCCGCCGCCGACCAAAACGAAACTTGATCCTGAAGTTTTGATGCAGATATCTGACAAGTTTACTGTCAGTGACCCGTTCCGTCCGTTGTCGCACCCCATCAATGCCGCTGCAAAAGCCGAACTTGAAAAATGGTTCAAGGTATCAAAACGTCTTGCGTTGTGGGATTATTGGAACCTGGGAGGAGGAACTTATTTTCAGCCGCCGCGCGTGGAAACGGTTGTTGACGCTTTGCAGAGCGACTTCAAATACTTTATCGGACAGGGCGTGACCGAGCTGTTTATTGAAATCAGCAAAGATCCGCATTCTCCGCAGAACTTCATTGACTGCGCTTACTTTATCGGCAATCAGCTGATGGTCAATCCCGATCAGGATGTGGAAAAACTGATAAAGGTTTATTTCAAACACTATTACGGACCGGCTGCACCTGCGCTTCTTGAGTGGTTCAATAAAATCCGTGCCGGTGTTAAAAAACAGCCGACAAGTCAGCCCTCCATGGGAGCGGGAAACTGGAACTATGCCACGATTCCCTTCCTTTTCAATTCTTACAAAATGCTCAAGGAGCAGGCTGAAAAGTTGCCGGAAACAAGCGTTTACCGCCAAAGAGTTGAGTTTGAACGCACGACTGTCATCTGGTCAATTCTTTCACAGAGATCCTCTTTTGAAAAGGTCTTTAAACGCAATGGTATGGATATCAATGATCTGATTCCCGAGTGCCGCAGTCTTGCCCAAAAATACATCCGCCGTTTCGGCGGGGAGAAATTCAAAAGAATTGATGAGGATTTTGAAAAACGTTTCCTTGCCTGCACTTACAATCTCAAAAAGCCTGAGAAATTCAAGGATGTGCCGGATGAAAAATTCCGAATGATCGCATTCCCGCACTTCCGCAACGTCAGAATTTTCCAGACGGTGATTACGGACGACCCCGACTCCATTCAGGGCAGGGCGGCAAAATCCGGACATCCCAACCCCGCTTATCACGGTGTGGATATCCGCATGCCGGGAAAACACAATTTCCGTTCCACATTCTTCCAGCTCAACAGCCGCGGCAATTCCGTGCAGGTGCGTTTGAAAAAGGTTCCGCAGGACGAAAAGTATCACTGGTTCCAGCTGCGCAGCAGAAAGAATCCCAAAATCGAACTGCAGCCTAAGGTGACTTTCTGGGGACACGGTTGGGGAATCCAGGCCAAAGCCGATCACCTTTATATGCTCACCGACGGAACTGCTTCTGACAACGTTTGGGATGAAGTCTGGGTATCCGCAAAGTTCACGGGACCTGCGTATGTTCCCGGTTCAAAGAAAGAAAATGCCATCTGGGTTGATATGATGGTGTTGGTAAGAAGATAAATACCACTGCACAAAATGCGCCGTTTCCTCCGGAAAAAGAGGGAACGGCGCATTTTTTTGCAGAGTTTTTTATTGGCTCTGTTCCCTATATAGGTAGATATTACCGATAGGGTACTGTCCTTAACTTTAAAAATACCTCGCTTTTCT
>JAZQYS010000404.1:0-6099 GCA_045633645.1 Victivallaceae bacterium
CTTCCGGAAAATGGTTTATCAAGCTTGAGAAGTTTTGCCAGGGGCATTAAAGTCATACCTTGAATGAGCATGGAGACCAGCACCATGAAAAAGATGAGATTGAAATAAAGTTTAGCTTCTCCGAGGCTGTAAGAAAGGGGAAAAGTCGCCAACACAATCGGTGCGGCTCCGCGGAGTCCGACCCAGGAGATAAGGAGTTTTTCTTTCCAGTTGAAAGATTGTCCGGCAAGCGTGAGAAAAACTGCGGCAGGACGGGCGATGAAAAGCAGAATTGCCGCCAGAAGAAGCCCTTTCCAGGAAATTTCAGGCAGCTTGTAGACATCCACAAAAATACCCAGCGTTGTAAAGAGGATCACCTGCATAAGCCATGATATACCGTCACTGAAACGGGTTATACTTTTCTGATAATTGAATTTGCAGTGATTCATGGTAATACCGCAGACATAACACGCCATCATACCGTTGGCTTTGATACCTTCAGTAAGACCGTATGCCAGCAGAACAACGGCAATATCAAAGACGAAATAAAGTCCTTCGTATTCCAGTTTTGTCTTGTAAAGGAGTTTACCGAACATGCCGACGAGAATACCGAGAAGGATACCTCCTGCCATGCGGTAGATGAGAAGAAAAACTGAAGTTATACCCAGTTGGCTTTTTCCGAGAATGATTTCAATCATAAAAAGAGTAAGAAAATAAGCCATAGGGTCGTTACTGCCGCTTTCAAGTTCCAGAATCGGGCGGAGTTTTCCCTTTAATCCGACACTTTTTCCTGAAAGGATACCGAAAACCGCTGCCGCATCTGTGGAGGAAATCATTGCTCCCAGCAGCATACATTCAGAAAAAGAAAGTTCTTTGTAAAAAATTCCCCGGGCGCAGACGGCAAAAAAGATGCAGGTAAGAATAACACCGATTGTTGCCAGAACTCCTCCGGGCAGCATGACCGGACGGATTGTTGTAAACTGCGTATTCAATCCTCCTGAAAAAAGGATGAAACACATGGCAACAGTTCCTGCGATACTTACGGCGTTGAATTCCAGATTTCCCGGCGTGTGACTCTCTCCTGTGAACATACCGAACAGGAGAAAGAGCAGCAGAATCGGAACATTGAACTTGCTGGAAAGTTTATTTGAAAAGGCACCAATCAAAAGCATGGCACCCACAGCAGAAAAAATAAGACTTATTTCAAACATTATGCGGAGACGGAGAAAGTAAGAAAATTATTTTGAGGCACGGTCGATTTTTCCGGCAGTTTTCTGATAGCTTATCCAGAGAGTATTCTTTTTATTTTTATCGTTTGAGCGCAGAATATTTATGACTCCGGTAACAGATTTAGGACGGTTTTTAAGCTGAATGACACTTCCGTCGGTAAATCCTGCAAAGACGGGACCGAAAGCAGGTTTGGTTACAAAGAGAGGGAACACCCCTTTTCCTCTGGCTTTATTTGCTTCTGTTCCGAACCAGGCAACCGGCAGATTTTTTTCAGAAACGGGCATCTTGACCGGTTTGCCGAAAATATTTGCGGGGATGATCTTCTTTTTGAGAAGTTCATTGACACCCTGGGCGCCGGAAACGGGATAACGTTTCAACTTTGCTTTAAAAATAAGAGCTGAAAAATCTTTGGCACATTTCATTTTATCCGGAGCAGGAGCGGGTGCTTTTTTTGCCGGTTCCGGAGGCAGAGTACGGGATTTTTGCGCCTGAGCAGAAACATTGCGTGCGCTCTGAAGAGCTTTTCCATAGATACTTGCGGGAGCCGCTGCTAACAGAACAGGCATCAGAAACAAAGCGGCGACAGAAGAGATTTTCATTTTCATCATCACACATTTCCTTTTTTTTGTATGAACTTCACAACTTTTTCAAGGCATATATCAAGCATTTCCGTCTGTTCCGGAAGTGCTTTCCTCAACTTTTGAAAGTATTCTCTTTTCAGAAATTCCCGGCAGGTCCAGCCGTAATTAAGGTCAAATCCCCAGGCGAATTTGGCGGCGAGAAAATCCGTTTCTGTCTCAAGATCGGCATTATCAGGAGACTTTTCTGCCATAATTGCCGCGGCGACTTTTTCACTTAATTCTGAAAAATCAGACAACTTATATACAATAGCAGGATTTTTCGGATTTTTCAAGTGTTCCAATAAAATCTTGAGAATATCTGTTTTATCCGCATCACGTACAGCAAAAAGAATTTTTAATTCTTCCGGCGTAAGATTCAAAGGAACAAATCTTTTATTGTGATAACGGACGGAACTTAAAATAATTTTTCTTTCCCTTTCTGACAAATCTTCCGGCAGCCAATGACTTTCCTTTATCAATTCGTAAGAACGCTCCCCGTGATCGAAGGAAATGATATCATTATAGGTTTGAAACTTTGCAAACTGTTCAAAGCGGCTCAAATCATGAAACAGACAACTGTATTCAAGCAGCACGCACTCTTCCGGAGAAAAATTTTCTTCATGTGCGAGATGTTCCGCCTCTTCAAGCACCTTTAAAGTGTGGTCCATTTTGAGCTGAACATTGATATCCACCTCTTTTATTCCATTTTTAAAGGAGGCGGCATACTGCAAAAAACGGTTTTTTACGGCTTCTTTTTTCATAATGTGTAAAATATAATCGCAGAAAAGAGAAATACAACTTGCAGAGAAGGCAATTTTGTATTAATTTATATAAAAGACATATTTGAGGAATTTTAAAGGCAATGCATACATTCAAATTTAAAGCAGAAGATCTTGAACAGTATTTTCTTGATCTCATGGCAGGCAGACGGCGGTCTTTCATTGACCGGGTGATGGTTGCCCTGCTCTTTTTTGCTTCGCGTTTTTACCGCATGGCGATACAGTTCCGCAACTGGATGTATGATAAGCGTGTCATCCGCGATCATGCCCTTGGTTGTCTTGTTGTCAAAATCGGCAATTTAACTTGCGGCGGTACGGGAAAAACCCCCGTTGTTGAAGTTATTGCAAGAACGCTCAGTGCCAAAGGCAGAAAAGTGGGTATTCTCAGCCGCGGATACCGCAGTAAAAAACGTTCTTTTTGGTCACGTCTGAGTATGATGTTCACTGATCAGAAAATTGAATTTCCGCCCAAAGTTGTTTCAGACGGCAAAAATCTGCTGCTCAACAGCGACTTTGCCGGAGATGAACCCTATATGCTTGCTTCAAATCTTCAGGATGTTGCTGTTCTGGTTGATAAAGACAGAGTCAAATCCGGTATTTATGCCATTGACCACTTCGGAACTGATGTTCTTATTCTTGATGACGGATTCCAGTATCTCATGCTCAAAGCGCATATTAATATTGTTTTGGTTGACTCCACGGATCCTTTCGGAAACGGACACGTTCTGCCCCGGGGAATTTTACGCGAGCCGATCAAAAATATCCGTCGTGCGGACTATATTTTTCTTACCAAATCCGACGGCAGTCACAAATTGCAGCACCTTAAAAATTTTATACGCCGCCACAACCGCCGTGCGGAAATTATTGAATGCTGCCACAAGCCCAAACATCTGGTCAAACTTTTTACCGGTGAAGAAATGCCGCTTGAAAAACTTGCAGGTATGAAAGTAGCTGCTCTTTCCGCAATTGCCCGTCCGGAAAGTTTTGAGGGATTCCTTGAACAGCTCGGTGCGGAACTTGTCTGCAAAGATCATTATGCCGATCATCACCGCTACACCCAGCAGGAAATCATCGACTTCATCAATCAGGCAAAAGCTGCCGGTGCGGAATATATTGTCACCACAGAAAAAGATGCCGTCAGGATTCCGAAAATCGACCGCTGCGATGTGCCGTTGATTTATCTGCGTATCCAAATTGATATTTTAAGCGGTCAGGAAAACTTTGACCAGTGTATTTCCAGAATATGTTTTATGTAAGGTTTCTGTTCAAATGAAAGAATTTATTGAAAAGTTCCGTTCGCATTACGGCGTTCTTCCCGCAGCGGCTGCGCGTGCACCCGGACGCCTGGAAATTCTCGGCAATCATACCGATTACAATGAAGGATTTGTCCTTTCCTGCGCCGTGGAGCAAAGTACTTTTTTTGCGCTTGTTCCGGTTGAGGGAACTGTTTGCAAAGTTGTTGATTTCCGTTCAGGAGATCAGATGAGTTTTGATCTTGGTGAACCGGATGCGCCCCCGGCACGCGACGGCAGCAAATATATCAAAGGTATGGTTCTTGAATTGATGAAACGCGGTATGAAGTGTTCCGGATTCAACGCCGCTATTGAAAGCACTGTTCCGCTTTCAGCAGGTATGTCAAGTTCTGCTGCTCTTGAGGTTGCCGCCGGATTTGCCCTCATGAAAGCCTTTGATTTTTCTCTTTCCCCCGCCGATACCGCCCGCGCCGGTCAGGGTGTTGAAAATATCTATCTCGGACTTAAATCCGGACTTCTTGATCAATTCAGCTCCATTTTCGGCAAAAAGAACGCTATGATTTTAAGTGATTTCCGCAGTGTTGAAGTTCTGCGGACAGTTTCTCTGCCTGAGGGATACTCCATTGTGGTTATCAACTCCATGAAAAAGCACAATCTTGTTGATTCTGAATACAATGTCCGCCGTCAGGATTGCGAAGAAGCAGCTCAAATCATGACTCAAATTGTTCCCGATTCAAAAACTTTGCGCGATATCACCTGGCAGCAGCTCAACTGCGCCCGTGACAGAATGTCCGACAGAGTTTTCCGCCGTGCGCTGCATGTTGTCGGTGAATGCACCCGTGTCATCGAAGGTGTCCGTCTGTTGGAAAAAGGTGATGTTTCCGGATTCGGCAAGCTCTGGTTTGAATCCCATGAGTCCAGTAAAGTCAATTTTGAAAACAGTACCCCGGAACTGGATTATCTCGTTGAACTTGCAAAATCCGTTCCCGGTTGTCTGGGTGCGCGTCTTTCCGGCGGCGGATTCGGCGGTATCACCGTTCATCTGGTAAAATCAGAAGCTGCTCTTGAATATGCTGAACGTGTTACAGCTGCTTATAAACTTAAAACCGGTATTCAGGCTGAATATATCATCTGTGCCGTAGGCAATGGTGCTGAACTTTATAACTTTTAATTAAGGAAGATAAAATATTATGCGTATTCTTACAGGAATCCAACCCTCCGGTCTGCCCCATCTGGGCAACTATTTCGGCGCCATGCGTCAGGTGTGCGAACTTCAGGAAAAAGGAGAAAGTTTTCTCTTTATCGCCGATTATCACGCCCTGACCACCTCCCCCGCACCGGAAAAACTGCGTGAAAATATCCTCAATCTTGCCATTGATTTTATCGCTTGCGGTATTGATTTGGATAAAACTGTCTTTTTCCGTCAGTCCTCCGTACCCGAAGTTTGCGAACTTGCCTGGATGCTCGCCAATGTTTCCCCCGTCGGACTCATGGAACGTGCCCACAGTTACAAAGATAAAATTGCCAAGGGATTTGCTCCCAATTGCGGTCTCTTTACTTATCCGATTCTCATGGCTGCGGATATTCTGCTCTACGGTTCCAACCTCGTTCCCGTCGGAAAAGATCAGAAACAGCACCTTGAAATTACCCGCGATCTGGCAATTAAGTTTAACAATCAGTACGGCGAAATCTTTACCATTCCTGAAGGTTTCATCCCCGAAACTGTCGCCGTCGTCCCCGGTATTGACGGACAGAAAATGTCCAAGAGTTACGGCAATACCATTCCCATTTTCGGCAAAGAAAAGGAAATCAAAAAGACCGTTATGAACATCGTTACCGACTGCAAAGGTCTTGAAGATCCCAAAGATCCCGACACCTGTAACGTCTTTGCCCTCTACAAACTCTTTGCAACTGAAGAGGAAATTGCCGAAATGCGCCAGAACTATCTGGGCGGAAACTACGGCTACGGTCACGCCAAAAAAGCCCTCTTTGATAAAATGTGGAGCTTCTTTGAACCCATGCGCAAACGCAGAGCTGAACTTGAAGCCGATCCCGGATACGTCGAGGAAATCCTCCGCAAAAACGGCGAAATCGCCCGCGCCGAAGCCCTCAAACTCATGAAAAAAGTCCGCTCCGCCGTCGGCCTTTAATCATACTTTTTTGATAAAGGCTGAGGGAACCGGGGGGAAGAGGAAAACTTCTTTTCCATGTGAAAAGAAGTTTTCCTCTTCCCCCCGA
>JAZQYS010000405.1:0-3325 GCA_045633645.1 Victivallaceae bacterium
CCCTCGGTCAGATTGTTGATCAGATTGCTCAGGTCGTCGCCGCCAGAGCCGCCAACAAGAACAATTTCGGTATTGCTTTGATTCCCGAAGGTTTGATCGAATTCGTTCCTGAAATCAAAGTTCTGATTGCTGAACTCAACGAACTGATGGCTGCCGAAGGTGCCGCTCTTGAAGCGATGGATGCCGAAGCCAAAGCCGCTTTCGTTGCTGAGAAACTTGCCGGAGACAGTGCCAAGGTCTTCAAATCTCTGCCTGGTGGAATCCAGAAACAGCTCTGCAGCGACCGCGATCCCCACGGCAACGTTCAGGTTTCTCTGATTGAAACCGAAAAGATGCTTGCCGAAATGGTCGGTGTCCGTCTGAAAGAAATGAAAGCTGCCGGAACCTACACCGGTAAGTTTGCCACCCAGACCCACTTCTTCGGTTACGAAGGACGTTGGGCTGGTCCCTCCAACTACCTTGGCGACTACTGCTACAGCCTGGGTTACTCCGCCGCCGCTCTGATCGGTGCCGGCTGCACCGGTTACATGGCCAATGTCCGCAACACCACTGCTCCGGCCGCTGAATGGATCGCCGGCGGTATTCCGATTACCATGATGATGAATATGGAACGCCGTCACGGTGCTGACAAGCCGGTTATCCGCAAGGCTCTGGTTGAACTTGATGGCGCACCGTTCAAGTATTTCGCCTCCATGCGTGACGAGTGGGCTGTTGCCACTGCTTTCGTCTATCCCGGACCGATCCAGTATTTCGGACCCTCCGAAGTCTGTGATCTTTGCACCTGCACCCTTACTCTTGAAAAGAAGTAAGAATCAAAATGGCAAACACGGATATAAATGTAAAATACGTTGCGGAACTCGCACGCCTTGAACTGCCGGCAGAGCAGTTTGCCGCGATTGAGAAAGATCTCTCAAGCATCGTGGACTACATTGCCGAGTTGAACGAGGTTGACGTGACCGGAGTTGAGCCGACCGCCCATGCGGCGGCTCTTTCCAACGTCTGGCGTGAAGATAAAGCCGTTGACTCCGGTCTCCGCGATGCCATGCTTGCAAATGCTCCTGATCTTGTCAACGGCTGCCTGGTAAAAGTCTCCAAGGTCCTGCCGGGAGAGGAGAGTAACTGATTATGGCTGAACTCAATAAAAAAACAGTACACGCTCTGGCAGCAGGTCTTGCCGATAAGAGTTTCAGTGCCGTTGAAATCGCTCAGGATTGTCTTGAAGCGGTCAAACTCGGTGATGACAGGATCCGTGCATTCCTCAAGGTCGATGCAGAAGAGATTTTGCGTGAAGCAAAAGCCTCTGATGAACGCCGTGCCAAAGGGGAGGCTCTCAGTGAGTATGACGGTATTCCCATCGGTATCAAAGATAATATCGCTGTCCGCAATGCAACAGTAAGCTGTGCATCAAAACTGCTTGAAAATGTGGTGTCCCCCTACGATGCCACGGCAGTTGCCAATCTGCGTGCCAAGGGATTTATTCCTTTCGGCAGATTGAATATGGATGAATTTGCCATGGGGTCCAGCTGTGAAAACAGTGCATTCTGCAAAACAGCCAATCCCCGTGATATCACCCGTGTTCCCGGCGGTTCTTCCGGCGGCAGTGCGGCGGCAGTTGCGGCGGATTTTGTTCCTGCGACGTTGGGTTCTGATACCGGCGGTTCCATCCGTCAGCCTGCGGCGTTCTGCGGTGTTGTCGGCTTGAAGCCCACCTACGGCAGAGTGTCCCGTTACGGATTGGTTGCCTTTGCCTCCAGTCTGGACCAGATCGGACCGCTGTCCAAGGATGTGATTGACTCCGGAATCATTCTTGATGCCATTTCTGGAAAAGATGCTAAGGACTCCACCTGCCTTCCGCTTGAAAAATCTGATGCTGCGGCAGCTGCGATTGAAGGAGCCAACGGCAAAAGTCTGGCGGGGTTGACCTTTGGTCTTCCCAAGGAATACTTTGCAGGAACCCTCGCTCCGGGCGTTGAAAAGGCGTTGAATGCTGCGATTGAACAGGTGAAAAACATGGGCGGCAAAATCGTTGAGGTTTCTCTGCCTCACACGAAGTATGCCGTTGCGGTTTATTACATCATTGCCACAGCTGAAGCAAGTGCCAATCTTGCGCGTTTTGATGCTGTCCGTTACGGAAAACGCATTGACGGCGTGGATTTGATTGACACCTATTTCAAGAGCAGAGGAGCCGGATTCGGTTCTGAAGTTATCCGCCGTATTCTGCTGGGAACTTATGTTCTTTCAAGCGGTTATTACGATGCCTACTATCTCAAGGCGCAGAAAGTGCGTACCTTGATCCGTAAAGACTTTACAGAAGCGTACAAACAGTGTGATCTGCTGCTGACTCCTGTGACGCCTGCTCCGGCGTTCAAGTTCGGCGAAAAGAGCGATCCGCTGCAGATGTATCTTTCTGACATCTTTACCATCGCGCTGAACCTTGCCGGACAGTGCGGAATCAGCGTGCCTGCGGGAATTGATGAGAACAGCGGAATGCCTGTTGGTATCCAGTTCCTCGGTCCCGAACTTGCCGAAAACCGTCTGCTCAAAGCTGCGGCGGCATTTGAGGCGGTGCGCGGATGATTATTTTCGGATTGGACCCCGCCATACGCACCACCGGATACGGTGTTGTGCGTGCCTTGGGGTCCGGCCGGTATGAAATTCTTGATTGCGGTGTGATTGAAAATAAAAAGACCATGCCGCATTCAGAGTGTCTCCGCCGTCTTTACGGCGGAGTCAATGAATTGATAGATCTTTATTCCCCTGACTGCGCCGCTATGGAAGAACCTTTTGTCGGACGCAACTCCAAAACCGCCATCATTCTCGGAATGGCAAGGGGAGGGATTCTTGCCGCGCTTGCTGTGCGCGGTGTTCCTGCTTATTCTTATATGCCCAGCGTTGCAAAACGAGCCGCCGTCGGCAGCGGAGCTGCAACCAAGGAACAGGTGGCATATCTGCTTGCGGCGGAGCTGAAAATCAATGTAAATGATATTCCTCTTGACAGTACGGACGCGTTGAGTCTGGCAATTTGTCACGCACAGCGGGCATTTTGCAATCTGCCGGATAAAATGGGAAAGAGTATCTGATTTGTTTTTCAACTTTCACACGCATAAAACTTGCGAAAATGCGCTGGTTTCTTCACGGGAAAACCCGGGTTGTTCCTTTTGGAGTTTAGAAAAACATCCCTGGTATCTGCCTGAAAAATTCATTTTTCCTGATGAAACTTTTTATGAAGAGTTGTCCGCGGCAAGTGCCTTGGGCGAAATCGGACTTGACCGTTTGCGCGGACCTGATTTAAAAGTACAGAGAGAATATTTAAAAGCCTTTCTTG
>JAZQYS010000406.1:0-3130 GCA_045633645.1 Victivallaceae bacterium
ACAGGTGTAAGTATTCTGATTGACGATACCCCCGAAGCGGTGGTCATCAGCTGTTTTGACCCTGTCCGCAAAGAGGTTGCCCGTCAGCTGATGGAGCGTCTGATTACTGACGGACGTATCCACCCCACCCGCATTGAAGAACTTGTCCGCAAAATCAGCAAAGATCTTGAAGAGGAACTCTTTCAGGTTGGTGAAGCCGCTGTTCTTGAAACGGCAATTCAGGGTGTTTCTCCCCAGATTATGAAAGTCTTGGGACGTCTGAAATATCGTTACAGTTTCTCTCAGAACGTCTTGCAGCACTCTCTTGAAACGGCTTACTTCATGGGAATCATCGCTGCTGAACTGGGCTTGGATGAAAAGAAAGCCAAACGTATCGGACTTTTCCATGATATCGGTAAGGCGCTTGACCATGAAATCGAGGGTCCCCACGCTCAGATCGGTGCGGATTTCCTCCGCAAACACAACGAGGCCAAGGATGTTATCCACGCTGTTGCCGCGCACCACGGCGAAGTTGAACCCGAAAGTCTCTATGATGTGCTTATCTCTGCCTGTGATACTCTGAGTGCCTCCCGTCCCGGAGCCAGAAGTGAAACGACTGAATTGTATCTCAAACGTCTGGAACAGCTTGAAGCAATTGCTCACGAATTTTCCGGTGTTGAATCCTGCTTTGCTCTTCAGGCGGGACGTGAGATCCGCGTGATTGTCACACCTGAAAAGGTTTCCGAAGGCGAAGCTCAGATGCTGGCAAGAAATATCTGTCAGCGCATTGAAAAAGAGATGACCTATCCCGGACAGATCAAGGTGACAATCATCCGCGAAACCCGTTCCGTGGAATACGCCAAATAAGCAGAGGAACCCTCTGCTTTTTCTTCAGGTATCCATCATGTCGCTTTCGCGTGTCCGGCTTGAAATTGATACGGCGGCGCTCCGCAGTAATTTTGCGGAGATCCGCCGTCTTTCCCGTACCTGCCGGGTGACGGCTGTCATCAAAGCCAATGCTTACGGAACAGGAGATTTGCAGACCGGAAGTATTCTGCGTTCTGCCGGAGCCGACCGTTTTGCCGTTGCCGATGTTATTGAGGCGCAACGGGTGTCTTCATTGGGACTTCCGGTTCAGATACTGGGAACTTTAGTTTCTTCTGAAGAGTGTGACGAAGTTGTCAAAAGCGGATTTTTTGCTCCGGTAACCGGAATTGAATCTGCGCGTATGCTCAGTGCCGCTGCTGTAAAACAGCAGAAAAGCGTTTCCTGTCAGGTCAAAGTTGATTCCGGAATGGGGCGTTTCGGTATGGATACTTGTGCGGCATTATCTGAAATAGAAGAAATCATCCGTCTGCCCGGACTGGATATCAAGGGAATCTATTCGCATCTTTCCAGTGCCGGAACTCCGGAAAATGATTATACCCCCATGCAGTTGAAACGCTTTAAAGAACTGCTGTTTCAGCTGAATAAAGCGGGGATTTGTTTTGAGGATGTGCATGTTTCAGCCAGTAACGGAATATGTTTTTATCCGGAGGCCTGCAGTGATCCCTTTACCATGACCCGTTGCGGAATTATCATGTACGGGTGCGAAAAAGATCATCTTTCTGCGAATGATACTTTAAGAAGTGTTCTTTCTCTGAAATCAAGTCTTGCTTCCGTCAAAAGAATCCGCAAAGGGGAGGGCATCGGTTACGGACACACGTTCTTTCTTCCTGAAGATTCTCTTGTCGGAACAATTCCCGCAGGCTACGCCGATGGGATTCCGCTGGCATTATCCAATGCCGGAAGCGTGCTGATAAAGGGTGTCCGCTGTCCCGTCATCGGCAGAGTCTGCATGGATTGTACGCTTGTTTCCCTCAATGATGTTCCCGATGCTGCTCCGGGGGATGAAGTTGTATTCTGGGGCAGAAGCGGAAATGAAGAAATAACGCCCGGCGATTGGGCTGAGTTGAAATCCACTCATGCACACGATATTCTCTGCGCTATCGGCAACCGGGTTGAACGGAGATACTTATGATAGAAAAAATCCGGACTCGTGAACGCATTGAAGCCGGAAAAAAAACGGCACGTTCAGGATATATTCCATCTGTACGCGAAAGGCGTAAAATGTTGCGGCGGATGCTGGTTCTGCTTGTTTCGCACCGCGAAGCGGCTTATGCTGTTCTTGAGGGGGATTTGGGACGTTCCCGGCAGGGGGCAATCGTGTCCGAGATTCTGCCGCTGATAAAGACAATCAAATATCTGATGCGTCATCTGCCGTCGTTGACTTCCGCCCGGCGGTGCAGTATTCCCTGGATCAATTTTCCGGGGCGTACTTATGAAATTCCTGAGCCTTACGGAACAGTTCTTGTTGCCGGTTCCTGGAACTTTCCTCTTCTTCAGGCACTTGAAGCTGTGGCAGGAGCCTATGCCTCCGGCAACCGTGTCGTGGTGAAACTGCCGGTAAGGGCGCCGAAATCAGCACAGTTCATCCGCTGGATGATTGAAGAGACTTTTGTGGGAGATGAAGTTGTCGCCGTTGACAAAGAAATGACGCTTTCTGAACTCCTGGATATGGAGTTTGACTACGTTTTTTCAGTCTGTGACCGTGAAAAAGCGGGATTCATCCGCAAAAAGACTGCCGGACTTGTGACCGAATGTGACTTTATTACCGGCGGCAGAAGTGTTGCTGTTGTTGATGAAAAAGCAGTTGTTAAAACGGCGGCGCGGCGTATTGTTGAAGGCAAATTTTTCAATGCCGGTCAGAGTCGCATTGCGCCGGATCTGGTATTGGTTCATGACCATGTCCGCGACGCTTTCAAGCAGGCGGTGGATGAAGTATGCCGCAAAAAATTCGGCAGTGACGTCTTTGAAAATCCGGAAACAGGTAAAATCATAGATCAGGAGTCCTACGAAAGACTGAGCAAGCTCTCTGTTCACGGACGCTTGATTTGCGGCGGGGAAAAATTGCCTGAAGAATTGAAAATTTCTCCGACTGTGATAGATATGCTTGATGAAAATGATCCTCTGCTGACAGAGGAAATTTCCGGACCACTGCTGCCTGTCGGCAGATTTTCGTCCGAAGAGGATTTGATTTGCAAACTCAAAAAATTTGCCCGGATTCCTGCTGTTTATTATTTCGGCAGTTCGCGGAACATCAAGCGGCGTC
>JAZQYS010000407.1:0-2769 GCA_045633645.1 Victivallaceae bacterium
GCTTCCATGCCGTTGGGCGCAGTTCCCGCTGACGGAAAATATCACTGGTACTATCTCGGACGCTGCCGTCTGACCGCAAGCGCATTGCTCTATATGCACTCCTCCTGGACCTTGCAGCTGCCTTTGGCAACCTCAATGCAGGGACCGGAAATCTGCGATAACGACGTTGCCGTTTATATTTCCATGAAAGTTACCGATAAAATGTATGCCGTTGACCGGGTGGTTACAGTCCGGGGCGACATCAGCAAAGGTTGTCCCATGCCCGCAGCTCTGCCCGCAGAAATCGACAAGACAAAGTTTGTTGCTGAACTCTCTCAACTTGCCCTCTGCGCCGAAAAAGTCGTGGATAAAACATCCCCTGTCCGCAGTGCTGTAAAAGCAGGTGTGTTGAATAAAGCCGGACAGTTTTGGACAACTTTCCGCGACAGCACAGGCAAACTCCGTGCAAGAGCAAAAATGCTCACAATTCCCAAAGACAACAAGTACCATATCCTCTCTGCTTACAATGGCATTTTCACAAGAGGAAGTCTTTCAATTCTGGGCAATCTCAAGCTGGATATCGCCAGTTACTGTACCATGCTTGAACCGGATAAAAAGTATGAAATCAAAGTTTCTGTCAAAGCCGATTCCGATGGTCGGGTTTTCATTGACCGAGTCTTCATTCTCAGCAAATAACACATAAAAGGTATTCACATGTTTTCAATCAAAAAAACAACAGCCTTTCTGTCTGCGCTTGCAAGTGCGGCAGTGTTTGCCGTCCCCGTTGTCGTTCTGCCGCAAAAAGCAACCATTCAGGAAAAGAAAGCCGCTGAAGAACTGGCTCTTCACCTGAAACTTGCCACCGGCAAACCCGTTAAAACCGTTGCCGAAAATGCCGCTCCCCAAACCGGCAAACGTATTTTTATCGGCAATACAGTCTTTGCAAAAAAGAACAAAGCGGACTTTTCAAAATTCGGTCAGGAGGAACACTTTGTCAAGGCTTATTCCGCCGATACGCTTGTCATCGGCGGCGGATTTCCGCGCGGAACACTTTACGGCGTTTATGAATTTCTTGAAAACAATCTCAATGCCATGTGGCTGGATGAAACCAATATTTTGATTGATAAGGTTAAATCCGTCAAGTGGAAAAAAGATTTTTCCCTGCGCGGTAAACCGGGCATTCCCTACCGTTCAATTTACAGTCATTTCTGTGACGGAAGCGAACTCTACAAAATCCGCAACCGTCAGAACTGGTTCCATACGTCTCTTGCTTCCAAATTTGACGGCTATGCCATTCCGCTGTTTTTCGGTTCCCCCCGTTTCAACCACACCTTTTATGACTACACAAAAGACTTGCCCAAAGCGGATGAAGATGTTCTTGCGCTCGTCGGCGGAAAACGTCTGCGTCCGATCAACTCTGCCGGTCCCGGACAGATCTGTTACAGCAATCCCAAGACTGTCACATGGTTCTGGAACAAACTTGAAAAATATATCGCTTTTGACAGAAAAGGCAAAGAAAAATGGCAGTATCCCCGGGGATATGTTCTTGCAACCAACGACAACCGTCTGGAATGTCAGTGCAAAGGCTGTCAGGCTCTCGTCAAAAAACACGGCTGGTCCGGTGCAAAACTTTATTTTGTCAACCAGATTGCCCGCAAAGCGGCAAAAAAGTATCCTGAAATTTTCTTCAAAACCGACTCTTACGGACTCCACGGTTTTCTGCCGACCGGCGGAATCAAACCTGAACCCAATGTCTGGATCGGTATAGCTTACGGTTCCACCGTTCCCGGACGCGAACGCGATTATTTCCGTCCGTACACCCATCCGGTCAATAAACTTACCCATGATCTGCATTTGAAATGGGCAAAAGTTGCCAACATCACCATCGGTGATTACTGGATTGACTACAACCGGTCTCAGTTCCCCAGCACCATTACCCGTACCATTGCTGAAAACATCAAGTTCTATAAAAAACTCGGCGTTCAATCCATAAAGCCTGAGTGTCAGGGCGCGCATGTCACCAGTTTCTGGCGCATGAGAACTTATATCGGCTACCGTTTCATGGTCAATCCCGACCGCGATATCGACAAAGAAATCGCGCGTTTCTGCAATGCCTATTACGGAAAAGGTGCGCCTTACATGATAGCTCTGCACAAACTCCTTGAAGAAGGTATGACAAAACTTGAACGCTGCATCGACAGTTATCCCGTTGCCAGCCGGAACGATCTGGATGAAGAATTCTTCAAAAAAGCTGAAGCTCTCATCAATGCCGGAGATAAAGCAACAAAGGATAACAAGCTCCACAATGAGCGTGTCACGGATGAATGGTCCGCTATCGCTTGGGCTAAGATTGACAAGTTCAAAGTTTCCGACAGAGCCTATGTGGAAAACTTCCGCAAAGTGGCTCTGCGCAGAATGAAATATCAGAGCAACTGGCACAAACGGAGAGCGGTTCCCAGAGTCAATATGCTCTGTCAGGCGGCTCTTGCCAATCTGCCCCCGCTCAAGGGTTTTGAAAACGCAGTCATCATTTCTGAATACGGCTGGCCTCAGCTCTCTCAGCAGCGTTACACGCAAATTGCCGTTGATCCTGACGCCGCCGGCGGAAAAACCGCTGTGCCGAAATCTTCTCACGCCAAAGAAAAGGATCCTGCCAAACGCGGTATTGACATGGGTATCAGCAACCGTACTGCGCGCCAATATCTTATCAGAGGTGCCGGAATCCCCGAAGCGGTCATTCCCAAAGACGGCAAGTATCACTGGTACTATATCGGACGCTGCCGTCTGATC
>JAZQYS010000408.1:0-1242 GCA_045633645.1 Victivallaceae bacterium
TGCGAATACAAAAGGCACAAGTACCACCATGGCTAGTGGCAACGGCAGCATTGCAATTGGTGCTGGCAGCTTTTCTGGCGGTAATGATAGTATTGCAATTGGTACTGGCAGTGATATAACAGGTTCTAGTTCTGGCGACACCAGATACGGAGTTGCAGGAGTTGATCCGTCCGGCGGGATTTTTCACGCAGAAGTGTGCTTATTTGAAAGCGATGGCGGCGTTTATGCTTGAGCGTGAATCTGCCTTTGAGTCGTCGGCGGATGTCTGGGCTTTGCGGAGAGAATTGCTTTCCGTCAAAGGTGTCGGTCGGGAAACGGCGGACAGCATCTTGCTTTATGCTTTCAACAAGCCGATTTTTGTCATTGATGCCTACACCCGAAGGGTGGCAGAACGGCATTTACACCTTGACGGAACTTTGCATTACGACATTCTGCAAAAGATTTTCGTGGATGCTTTGCCGCCGGATCTCGCCATTTACAACGAATATCACGCCCTCATCGTTGCCCTCTGCAAAGAGTCCTGTAACAAGTCCGGCTGTGCTGAGTGTTGCAAGAGTCTGCTAAAACAGGAAAAAGTGTAATACTCAAGGCTTGCTTAATCGCGTTTTTCAAAATGGCGTATTTTTCATTGGATGTTTTTCGATTGTAAGCTGCAGATGATTTATTGTACAAAACGCTCTTGAAGAAACAACAATTTAATGCTATATTAAAAGAATTTCAACGTTGAAATCACAACCTCATAATGAAAGGACAAATCTCATGAAAAAAATTATCCCCGTTATCGCAATCCTGTTTTGCACCGTAGCAAGTTACGCAAAACCGACTCCTGACGCCGCGCTTGAAATGCTGATGAAAGGCAATGAGCGCTTCGTCTCCGGACAATCCATCCATCCCCGCAATACCCCTGAACGCCGCCAGCTTTCTGCAGTAAAAAATCAGGGGGACTATGCCTATGCAACCGTTCTCGGCTGTTCCGACTCCCGGGTGCCGGTAGAACTGATTTTCGACGCGGGAATCATGGATATTTTTGTCATTCGGGTACCGGGAAATGTTTTTCAAACTGATGAAATCGCCGGAGCTGAATATGGCGTTGGTCATGTTCACACCCCGGTGCTGATGGTGCTGGGCCACTCCGACTGCGGAGCGGTCACCGCAACGGTCGCCATGACGGATAAACATGGACACGCTCACAAACTGGAACGCAATATACCGGCTTTGCTCAAGCCGATAATCCCATCTGTG
>JAZQYS010000409.1:0-7733 GCA_045633645.1 Victivallaceae bacterium
CAAAGAGTGATATTGTCATGACAATTGTTCTGGATGCGGCAGTTCTGCTGCCGATGATTCTGTTTTATCCGGCAGTTCTTGCCATGTCTTTTGACTCCACTTTTGCCGAACTGCGGGGAATCCGTGTGTCGGTGATCTATCTGGTTCTTCTGGCGTTGACGGCGTGTACCATTGTGTTGTTGCTCAATGTCGTCGGAATCATTCTCGTCATCGCGCTGCTGACACTTCCGGCGGCAACTGCCGGATGTTTCACCCGCCATTTGTGGAGTATGATGGTGCTGGGAGCCGTGCTGAGCTGGCTTTTTGTCACCGGCGGACTGCTCAGCAGTTTCTACTACCGCCTGCCTTCCGGACCTGCGATTGTTGTTTTTGCCGGAACGGTCTACCTGGCGGCTCTCGGATTTTCGAAATGGAAGGGGAAAAGATAATGCATACTGGATTGAAAATCAATATTTTTGCAGGTTTTATCCTGCTCGGAAGTTTGCTTTCAGGCTGCGGAGACGGAACTCCGGAGCAGGCAATGAACAAGGCTGTTGCCTTTGCCCGCAACAACGAATGGGGCAAGGCGGCAAAAATCGCCGACCGTCTGGCTAAACAGAATCCCTCTCTGGCGGAGGCGCACGTTCTGCGTGCCGTTACCTCAGAGCGCAGCGGCGACAGGCAGACGGCACTGGATGCCGCCCGCAGAGCGGTGGAAATTGATCCGGACAACTTTGTCACGCTCTACACTCTTGCCCGTCTCTATGCCGCAGATCCCGCCCGCAGCAGCGAAGCCAATGCCCGTTTGATGAAGGCGTGGCTGAAAAGAAAAGATGATGTCCAAATTAAAGTCCTGCTGTGCAACGTGGCAATGGAATCCGGATCTCCCAAGGCGCAGTTTTATTTGAACAATCTTGCGAAGATTCCAAAGTTTTCAAATTCCGCCGTTCTCTACAATCAGTACGGCGTTCTCCATGCGCGCCGCAAAAATTACAGACACGCACTTTTGTACTTTCAGGCAGCAAGGAAGAAAGAAAAAAACAATCCTGATATTCTGCTCAACTCCGCCCGGTTCCATGACAGTTGCTATGTGAAAAAGCAACTTTCTTCGCACATCAAAAAAACGGATGTTATCAGACTCTATCAGAGATATCTGGACTCTGCCGGAAAAGATGCTTCAGGAAAAGTTGAAGCCGCTGCCAGAATTTCCAAATACAAAAACATGTAATCCGGGGATTCAGTACTTATTATGGCTTCTGTTATTCCGCCGGAAATCATTGAAGAAATCAAGACAAGAAACGATATTGTTGAAGTTATCGGTTCATTTGTCCAGCTCAAGCGTGCCGGAAGTACCAACTTCAAGGGGTTGTGTCCGTTTCATCAGGAAAAAACGCCCTCTTTTCACGTTGACTCTGCCCGGCAGATGTTTCACTGTTTCGGCTGCGGCAAAGGCGGAGATGTGGTACGTTTTCTTATGGATAAAGAAAACCTCACCTTTGTTGACGCTCTGCACATGCTCGCCTCACGGGCGGGAATCATTATTCCTGAATACAACAACAATTCCACCGACCGCAGAGAGGCTCAGCAGCGGGGCAGTGTGAGAGAAAGACTCCTTGCTGCCAACGAAGCTATGGCGGCATTTTTTGCTGAGAACTTAAAACGCAATCCCGACGGACCGGTTGCAAACTATCTCCGCAGCCGCGGACTTTCTATTGAAGAAGCTTTGTATTTCAAAATCGGTGCCGCCCCCGACGGCTGGACCGCCGGACTGGAATATGCCCGCAGCTGCGGTTTCACCGATCGTGATATGCTTGCCGCCGGACTTGCCCGCCAAAAAGAGGGTTCAAACCGCTGTTACGATCAATTCCGCGGCAGGCTCACCTTTGCCATTACCAACGAGCAGGGACGCGTTTGCGGATTCAGTGCCAGAAGTCTTGAAGCCAAACCCGTTGACGGCGGCAAATATATCAACACATCTGAAACGCCGGTTTTCCGCAAAGGACATCTGCTTTACGGCATGGCTCTTGCACGCAAAGCCATCGCTGAAAACAACCTTGCCGTCTTATGTGAAGGACAGATGGATACCATCGCCTTTCACCGTGCCGGAATCAATTATGCCGTTGCGCCGCTGGGAACAGCTTTTACGCCCGATCAGGCAAAAATTCTCAAACGCTACACATCGCGCTTGCTGCTTGCCTTTGACGCCGACGGCGCGGGTATGAAAGCCGTTGAGCGCGCAGCAGAAATTCTTCTGCCCTTATCCATGGATGTCAAAGTCATCAGCATTCCGGGCGGCAAAGACCCTGATGAACTTTATTCCACAGGCGGAAAAGAGGCGGTTGCCGCCGTACTTGAAAATGCCCGTCCGCTGCTGTCGGTTTTGACTTCACGTCTTGCAGACAAATTTGATCTCAATTCCCCCGTGGGCAGAGGCGGTGCCGCCGCCTGGGTCGCAAACTATCTCAAAGAGGTGAAAAATCAGGTGGAGCTTGAGGGGTATGTCATCGAAGCTGCCAATGCATTGAAAGTAAGTATAGACGCCATTTACGCCGAACTTGCCGCCACCCGTAAAAGAGACCGCCGCCGTGACGGTTTCGGTTCTCCGCGGCAACAGGAGCAGGAAGTTGAAAAAAAGGTCGTTCCTGAAACGCCGAAATTCGACTATCCCGTTGCACTGCTTTCTCTGCTGGAACTTGCTGTAAATTATGAAAATGCCGCAAGGCAGATAGCTGAAATGCTGGAACCTGAGGAACTTTCTTCAAAAGACCCGGTGACAAAAGCATTGAATACGCTGATTGACGCTTCCCTCAACAACGAATTTCAGCAGGGAATCAAAGATATTTCAGATTCTCTGACGGAATATCCGGTTCCTGAAATCAGCCGGATACTGATTGAACATGCCGAGTGTCCCGATGTGGCAAAAGCCGTCACTCAGTGTATTGACGATTTCCGCCGTGTGCAGAAAAAGAAAAAAAGAGAAGAATTGAAGGCCCGTTTGAAAGCAGCTCAGTCCCCGGAGGAGAGTGCTGAAATTTTCGAACAGTTAGCCGCTTTGAAGTAAATTTAAGGAAAAGATATGAACAGATTAACCATTTTCTTTGCCGTGTGTTTGGGTATTCTGCTGACTGCCGGTTGTGTCCGGACAGAAGTTAATTCCACCCGCCGGGCTCTCGGAGAACGGGAAAAGGCAACGTATGCCCCCATCCGCAACCATAAACTCAAACTTGAACTCACCGGCAACGGACAGCTTTTTGTCGGCGAAGGAGGTTTCCTCACCTTTGCCCTCATCAACGGCGGAGAAAAAAATATTGAAATCAAAGAATGGTATTCCAACGAGGCTGACAATATCGTTCTTTACTGTCAGAACTGGCTGCCCGGTATGACAACTTATGATCCGCAGGGCTGGGTCAAGCTGGAATTTACTCCGAAAAAACCGGCATGGCGTTATCCTTTGAGTCTGACGCCGGGCAACAGAATGTTCATCACCAAACAACTGCCGTTCATTGACACTCTTACCGTCACTCCCGGAAACGAAAGAAGGTACTTCATCAAAGCGGAATTGACTCTCTCGTCGGTCAAACTTTCAAGTAAAGTTTCCACCGTTTCTGTCAGAAATCCGGCGGATAAACGCCGAAAAGTGCAGCAAAGAGAGAAAAGCAGGCATTTCGGACGTTGAACACAACCGTGTAAGGCATTATATTATCTTCAGTGCAAATTTTTTGGTGAACTGTTGAAAAAATGGAAAATCTGATAACAAAAAGCTTTCATTTAAACCGGGATCTGCGTACACTGCGCCGATTCTGGAATATTCTGGAAATCGTAGCTTCCTGCGGTTTCCGGGAGCTTGTTTCTGCCTATTTTCCGGAACACCGTCACCGCAAAACTTCACGGAACAGAAAAAAAATGCAGGATTTTTCCGCATTTGACCGTCCTGCCCGGCTCCGGCATATGCTGGAGGAACTGGGACCTGCGTTTGTCAAACTCGGACAGATTCTTTCCACCCGTCCGGATATAATCGGCAATGTCTATGCCGGGGAACTCAAAAATCTGACGGAACATGTTGCCCCTGTCCGTTTTTCAGAAATCAAAAAGATTATTGAAGAAGAAACCGGCAAAAAAATTGAAGATATTTTTTCAAGTTTTGAAGAAACTCCCCTTGCCGCCGCAAGTATCGGACAGGTTCACAAAGCCGTTCTCCGCAGCAACGGTCAATGTGTTGCCGTCAAAGTCCGCCGTCCCGGCGTGACGGAAATCATCAAAGAAGATTTGGAAATCATGCGTTTTATCGCTTCACGGCTGGAATCGGGCAACAATTCCGCAGCGAAGCTCAGTCCGGTCAAAATCGTTGAGGAGTTTTCCCACAGTCTTGCCCGTGAACTGGATTATATGGTTGAAGCGGCAAATCTGACCCGTTTTGCAGCAGACAGTGCCAAAGATGAGCATATCAAAACGGCACAGGTTTATTTTGATTATACCACGTCCGCCATGCTTACCATGGAGTTCATCAACGGCGACTCTGCCGGTAAAATCCAGCAGAACCCCGCCTTGAGAGAAAAATATGATTTGGAAAAAATTGCGGAATACGGAGTCAATTCTCTTCTGCATCAAATTTTTATCGCCGGATTTTTCCATGCCGATCCGCACCCCGGGAACATATTTATTCTTCCTGATAACCGCTTGTGTTTCATTGATTTTGGCATGATGGGCAGAATTGCCCAGCGCGAAAGACGCACTTTTTTGAAAACCCTTTCATGTATGCTTATTAATGACATCCCGGGTATGGTGGACCACGCACTTAAAATGACAATCCGCAGTCACTTCAACGGTAATCGCCTTACGCTTGAACGTGATGCTGCGGATTTGGTGGATGCAAATATCAATCTGCCGCTCAACCGTTTGAGTCTGGCAAAAATCCTCAATGATCTGCTCAAAATGCTTGATGCGCACGGACTGGCTCTGCGTCCTGAATTGTATATGATGTTCAAGTCCCTGATAACGATTGAACATCTGGGCAAGGATTTTTATCCTGATTTGAAAATCGTGGAGATGATCAAACCTTTTCTGGCAACGGCAAAATTTAAAGCTCTTGACCCGCGCCGTTTCTTCCGCCGTTTTCTCAACGAACTGGACGAAAATGTTGAAATCATTCAGAATCTCCCGGGAACGGCAGGTTCCATTTTGACTCAGCTGGAAGAGGGAAGTTTTACGTTGAGAATTGAACATCACCGCCTCAATGATATAGAAGAAACGCTTTATCTGACAGGGGAACGTCTTTCGCGCGCCTTGCTTCTAGCGGCATTGTTCCTCGGTTCAGCCCTGATGATTGTGGCAAAGATCCCGCCGGTCTGGGAAGGTATCCCGCTGATCGGAATGGGCGGCTTTCTCATCTCGGGTATTTTAAGTATTTACGCGCTCTGGTACGATCACAGACAGAGAACAAAGTTTCTGCGTATCAGAACTGCTCAAAAACTGGAAGAAGAATTCCGGAAAAAGATTTTTTAAGGTTTGAATAATGGCTGCTGAAAAGAAAAAAAATACATCTTCTGCCGGAGATAAGCAGAAAAAAAAGAGACGCCTCGGGGCATTTTTTGCCCTGCTGCTGATTCTGTGTGCGGCGGCAGCGTCAGTTTTTGCCGTCATTGCCCTTTTCAAAGCTCTTTTTACGGAAAATCCGCGTTTCAATCTTCAAAAGATTCTGGTAACCGGTACGGGATACTGGAAAAATCATCCGGAACAGCTCGCAGAGAAAATCAAACTGAAAAAAACAACAAATCTGTTCAAACTTGATTTAAGAGCTGTCCGACAGAAAACAGAAAAAGTGCCGGGAATCGACAGTTGTTCCGTCATGCGGATTCTGCCGGATACACTGCTTTTTCAAGTTGTTGAACGTGTTCCCCGTGCGGTTCTCGGCAGCTCCACCTCTCCCTGGCTGGTGGACAGCAAAACTATCGTTATGCCCAGGGCGCAAGTCATGTCAAAACTCAGACGTCTGCCGACGATTTCTGGAATTTCTCTTTCCGGAGCAAAAGACGGAAAACCTTTCAACGCCGTTAAACCGGCAGTGGATCTGATCATGACAGCAATCCGTGATTTTCCGGACTTTTACATCTATCAGATATCATTCAGAAATCCGGATAAAATGTATGTGTATTTCAAGTACCGCAGATATCCGATGTACAGAGTTATACTCCCCGTAAAACACCGGGGATTGAAGTTTGAACTCCAGGTTTTGCAAAGCGCAATCATCAATGCGCTGAAAAACGGAGACAGAAGAACACTTTACGACATGTCTTACGAAGGCAAAGTCGTAATTAAAACACCATAATCAACAGGGGGAATATTCTATGAAAGTGTTAGTTATCGGTTCCGGCGGACGTGAACATGCTCTTGCCTGGGCATTGAAAAACAGTCCGGCTGTGGAAGAATTATATTGCGCTCCCGGCAATGCCGGTATTGCTGAAGTTGCCAAGTGCGTTCCCATTGAAGTTAGTGAACTGGATAAGCTTGCCGATTTTGCTCAGGAAAACAAAATCGATCTGACCGTGGTCGGTCCTGAAGCTCCTCTCTGCGCCGGAGTCGTGGACGTGTTCCGCGCCCGGGGATTGACCGTTTTCGGTCCCGACAAACAGGCGGCAATGCTTGAGGGCAGCAAAGATTTTGCCAAAGAATTCATGATCAAATACGGAATTCCGACGGCAAAAGGCTGCGCCTGCACGGATGCCGCCTCTGCAAGAGAATACATCAAAAAAGAATTTGCTTCAGGAGCCAAAGGCATTGTCGTCAAGGCTGACGGTCTTGCCGCCGGAAAAGGCGTTCTTGTCGCTCTTTCTGAAGCTGAAGCTGTTGCGTTTTCAGATCAGTGCTTTGACGGTGAATTCGGTTCCGCCGGAGCCAAAGTGGTTATTGAAGAAATGCTCACGGGCGAAGAGGCAAGTATCTTTGCTCTCTGCGACGGCAAATCCATCGTTGCCCTCGCACCCTCCCAGGACCACAAACGCATTTTTGACAATGACGAAGGTCCCAACACCGGCGGTATGGGGGCTTATTCTCCGGCTCCCGTCGTCAATGATATCGTCTCTCAGCGCATTGAAGAAAAGGTTCTCAAACCGTTCCTCAAGGGCGTTCAGGCAGAAAATCTGCACTTCCGCGGCGTAATTTTCGTGGGACTGATGATTGAAAACGATGAACCCAAAGTGCTGGAATTCAACGTCCGTTTCGGCGATCCTGAAACTCAGCCCGTCATGCGGCGTTTTGTCGGCGACCTCGCCGATGTGCTTTACAAAACAGCGACCTGCGATCTGGCAAATGCAAAGATTGCCTGGAGAAGTGAACCTGCGGTTTCCGTCGTCATTGCCTCCGCCGGATATCCCGGCAAATATGAAAAGGGCAAAGCCATTTCAGGACTGGATAAAGCCGCTGCAACCGGTGCCGTGGTCTTCCACGCCGGAACCGCTTTCAAAGATGGCGAAATCGTTTCCGCAGGCGGACGTGTTCTGGGCGTTTCAGCTCTGGGAAAAGACATTGCAGATGCTATTGCAAATGCTTACAAGGGCGTCGCTGAAATCGCTTTTGACGGCGCATATTACAGAAAAGATATCGGCGCAAAAGCGCTGAAAAAAAGATAATTCAGGGGGAATAATCATGGCTGACGGAAAATTGAAAGTCGGAGTTATCGGCGTCGGAGCTTTGGGCAGACATCATGCCCGTTTGTACGCTGAAAGTCCCAATGCCGAAGTCGTCGGAATTTTTGACGT
>JAZQYS010000410.1:0-5370 GCA_045633645.1 Victivallaceae bacterium
TTCCGCACCGAAAATACCTGCGCGGACAGGCAGATCACGCAAATCAATACCCTCTTTGCGCCCCTCTTCAATCAGGTGCAGGAAGTAACTGGGCGTACAGCAGATGGCGGTTACGCCGAAGTCACGGATGAGCATGACCTGACGTTTGCTGTTGCCGCCGCTGGCGGGAACGACAGTTGCGCCGAGGGCTTCAGCACCGTAGTGGGCACCGAGACCGCCGGTAAAGAGTCCGTAACCGTAAGAAACCTGGATGATATCTTTTTTAGAGAGTCCGCAGCTTGCCAGGGCACGTTTCATCACTTCTGCCCAGATATCAAGATCCTTCTGCGTATAAGCTACGACGATCGGTTTTCCGGTCGTGCCACTGGAGGCGTGGAGACGGACGATCTCACTCTGAGGTACAGCAAAAAGACCGAAAGGATAAGTGTCGCGCAAATCGGTTTTCACCGTAAAGGGGAGTCTGGCCAGGTCGTCCAGACTCCTGATGCAATCGCGGGAAAGACCCCGCTCGTCCATTCGGGAACGGAACAACCTGACATTATCATAGGCATGCGCCACGATCTTCTGAAGGCGGGCAAGTTGGAGTTCACGCAGATAATCCTTATTCAGATAATCTGACGCGCTGATGTTGTCATTGGTTGCCAAAGTGTTCATTTTTTGTTTACCATTTGTTTTATTGAATAACAATGCGATTCGGTTAATATAGCATAATTTTTTTTAACTTGCAAACGGTCAGAAAGATTTTCTTTGTACAACTTGCCGTAAAATCTGAATTTTTTTCTTCAGATGGGGGATTTCATTTTCATTGACTTTTCTCAATTCTTTTTCAGCGGCGTCAAACTGACGGTTTGAAGTTAAAATCAACGCTTTATAATAATGATAGATGGATTTTTCCTTTGCCGGACCGTCAATACCGTTTTGAATTGTTTGCAGGGCAAGTTTCATATTGTTGGCACGCAAACTTGATGTAATCAAATTCACACCGGCCGCGCGGTCGGAATAATTGCTTTTTATCCAGCCGCGGAAAAATTCTTTGAGCGAATCCCGTGAAGGCTTTCCGTTGTTTTTCGCCTCAATGGCTTTACCCCAGGCAACATGATCGGATACTCTCACAAATGCGGGGGAAGAAAAAGCAAAGTTAATGCCCAGCGCCAGGGTATACGCACTTGCGCAAAGCAGAAGACTCTTTTTTGTGTTCCGCTGAAGAACAATGAAAAAGTAAGCACCACAGAGGAAGAAATAAGGAACAAGATGCAGTCTGTATCTGCCGATGGGTTCCCGGGCCGCAAGCGGAAATGCCAACAGCAGAATCGTCAGCAGGAGCAGGCTTTCACGTTTTTTTATTCTCAACAGCATAAGAAAAATTCCCGCAAGGGCAAGCGGCATGAGCAGTCCCGGTCCCGGGAGATATTTAAGAGGAAAAATCCGGTCACGCAGAAAATAATAATTGATATTTTCTGGTATTTCATGGGCGAGAAAGAACTGAGCCGTCCGTTGCGGCAGACCGAAAATAAAACGCTGCCACGCCTTGCCGGACTTCGGGGCAGACGTATTTGCCATTTCAGGAGAAACTCCCGCCTTTTCCGCATGAAAAGTCATGGTGTAATTCATTGCTTTGAAAAACGGAAAGAAACTCTTTGAAAAAACAAGGTTGAAGCAGCTTGCCGTCAACCACAGGATACATACACCGCCTGCCAGCAGATATGCGGCTTTTCTTTTTCCGTCAAAAAAAGTTTTGACGGGCAATATGACGGATAAAAGTGCGGCAACGGGGCGTCCGACTGAGCTTAAACCGATCAGGAGACCTGAAAGAAAAGTCAAATTTGACGGATAATGACGGATTTTGCATTTAACGTAAGACCAGACGGCGAGCAGGATTAAAAAGGTAGTGATACTCTCTTGCAGAATACAGCAGTCATAAAGCATCAAAGGCGCATAGAGCGCATAAAGTATTCCGGTGCAGAGGGCGGTTTTTCTTTTACCCCATAACATCAACACCAAATCGGCAACGAGTACCGCACCGGCAACTCCGGCAAGGTTTTGGATAAGGATGACGGCGGGAACACAATGCTCTTTTCCGTTCAGGAGCCAGACAAGATAAATCAGAAAACGATGGACAACAAAAAGCGGAGAAAACTCCTTATCCTGTCCCCACTCCGAAAAACGCAGGAGCGTTTCCATATCCAGCCCCGTCACTTTGTGAAAATGACGGAAAGGACTGTCAAGATACCAGAGAAAGTACGTCCCTCTGAAGATGGCTGAGAAGATGGCAACAGCAGTCAAAACTGTTTTTTTTGAATAAAATTTTGCCATCGTCACTTTTCCGTCACTTTTCAATAACTTCCTCAATATCCGCGCCGAGACCGCGGAGTTTTCCTGCGATATTTTCGTAGCCGCGGTAGATGATTTCAGCGTGGTCGATCACACTTGTTCCTTTGGCGCAGAGCGCGGCAATGACCATCGCCATTCCGGCACGGATATCGGGACTGGACATATTTTGACCATGCAGTTCAGAGCGTCCTGTAATTACCACACGGTGCGGGTCACAGACAATGGCGTTGGCTCCCATGCTGATCAATTTGTCGGCAAAATAGATTCTGCTTTCAAACATTTTTTCAAAGAACATGACTGTTCCCTCGCACTGGGTTGCGGCAACGATGGTGCAGCTCATAAGATCGGAGGCAAACTGCGGCCACGGACCGTCGGAAATCTGAGGAATATGACCGCCGTAATCGCACTGAATACGCGGATTCTGATTGCCCGGCAGATAAATGCTGTGGGAATCAAGCTGCATTTTGACGCCCAGTTTTTCGTAGACTCGATGGAGCATCCAGTGGTTGCGTTTGGTAATGCCGTTGACGGTGATTTCCGCACCTGTTGCCACGCCCAGAGCAATAAAACTGCCGGCTTCAATGTGGTCTCCGATAACGGTGTATTCTCCGCCGTGGAGTTTTTCAACGCCCTCAATGGTGATGGTATTGGTTCCCTCTCCGGAGATTTTGGCACCCAGGGTATTGAGAAAGTGTGCCAGATCGCAGACATGGGGTTCGCCTGCGGCATTGAAAAGCGTGGTCGTTCCCCGGGCGGTGACTGCGGCAAGCAGAATTTGTTCAGTTGCCGTCACACTTGCTTCATCCAGAAAGAGTTCTCTGCCCTCAAGTCCTTTTGGGGCGCGGAAAATGTAGTTTTCTTTGCCGGACATGGTTGCACCGAGTTTGGTCAATCCGTAAAAATGTCCGTCAAGTCTGCGTCTGCCGATGACGTCTCCGCCCGGCGGATAAAGTTCCGCCTGTCCGCACCTTGCCGTAAGCGGGGCGGCAAAAAGAATACTCGTGCGGTTTTTGGAACAGAGTTCTTTTGAAATGATTGTATCGGTGATTTTGGTGCATTTGGAGCGCAGAGTACCGTTTTCAAAAGAATACTCAACACCCAGATTACCGGCAATTTCAAGCATACTGCGGACATCGCGGATATCCGGCACATTGTGCAGAATGATTTCTTCATCAGTCAACAGAAGAGCTGCGATCATCGGCAGAGCCGCATTTTTATTTCCGCTGACTGTGACTTCTCCGCCGGTGACCCGACCGCCTCTGATACGCAAACTTTCCATTAAATTCCCCTGTGCTTTGTAATTTTTCTGTATTCACGGATAATATAGCACACAGGAATCAACTTTCAAACGCCTTAGTGCAGGTTTAAGACATAATTTTTTCAAAGAATCAACTTTGAAAATTATTGGACACAAAATCATATTTTTATGGACAAAGTATGCTTGGAATGACAGATGACCATCTTCGCAAGATAAAATCCTTTATTTTGATGAAGTTGAGTATAAAAGACTCGACTGACACAAAAGAATAGATAAATGCCGGGAAAAGTTTGAAAAAATCGTGTAGTTTCATCTTCGCCCGGTGGGCTGTGCCGTGACAAGTTGAGTCAAAAAATAATATGCACTCCTTGAGTTGTGTCCAACTTTTGGGAGTGCATATCAAAGCATATTTTTTAACTATGCTGCGGATTATTTTTTTATGTATTTTTTGAAATCCACTTTTTCTGGCAGTTTTTTGCAGTTTTTATGATCCGGCAGTGCCGCTGCAGCGTTGCCTTCGGCAAGGATCACTCCGCCGCGATCCATAAACTCTTTGAAAACTCTTCCGGTATACGGCTGCGAAACATATCGTTTGATAACTGCTGCGTTGCCGTGGGGCATTACCAGATAATCCATGTGCCGGAGCAACCCCTTCCGGATTTCGCTCATCATTATATAATGCACATCAATATCGGGAGTTTTTTCCAGATCAAGCATGGTGTGGATGGGGGCAGAACCTGACAAGCCTGTGCCGAAAACCCCAACCCGCAATGGGTGGAAATTCTTTTTGGGCCATACGGGGGTAAGTTTTACACCGGATACTGCATAGTAACACCCCAGCATTATATCGTGGTTGGCATCCTCGTACTCGGGGTGAAAACTTGTGGCAATAACTTTACCTTTGCCAAAAGTTCCATAGATCCAGCCGGGAGCACCGATAAATTTATCAATATGCTTTTTACTGCGGCTGACCGCACTTTTATATGCCCCCAATGAGATACCTTTACCTTCGCATTTGGCAGGATCAGTGGGATGCACCACCGGTCCGCCGGAGTAACGCACCACACGATCACCCGGAGCAATACCCAGAATTTTTGAAGCTTCTTCGGTGACTTCCACCGTTACACTCGATGTGGAACCGCCTGCACCCGGATAACGGTCAAAGGGCAGCAGCTGCAAGCGGCAGCCCAGTACATTGAACATCCCTGCACAAGTGCCGACATAGCCGCCGCCGTTGCGCAGAAAATCCCGGATCTTGTCGTGGTGAGCTTTGCCGATGGTGGTGCATTGTTTGTTGGAACCGCCGCCGGGCATTACCAATACATCCACATCTTTGAGTTTACCGGCTTGTATATCCTTTGCCATCAGCGTAACCAGTTCAGCCTGGGGCGAATGGGCGATCAAACTTGCGTGATGAAAGACCCCATTGCCGGAGGCTCCGTGATCAACATAAAGCCCGAATCGTACCTTGTTTTCAGCAGCCGGTTGTTTTTCTTGAGAAACAGCCGTACATGAGCAGGTCAGGACCACCACTGTTGCAGCAGAAAAAATTTGCATGAAAACTCTTTTTAACATCATAAAACCTTTTGTTTTCCGGGTATTGCCATGTTCCCAATAAGGGGCGGTACTTGAGGAGGGAAAAATATCTCAATACACAGGTATATCCGGCATTTTCGATTTACATACCTACCCATATCGGAAACAGAGATTTTTGAAAAGAGACAGGGGGTTCGGGGAAAGAGAAAGACTTTTTTCCGTAAAAAAAGCACTTCTCTTCCCCC
>JAZQYS010000411.1:0-4115 GCA_045633645.1 Victivallaceae bacterium
CCCCAGTAACGCTGACGGCTGAACAGCCAGTCGCGCAGTTTGTATTTCACGGATTCCTTACCGCAGTTGCGTTCCGCCAGCCAGGCAATCGCCGCAGGTTTGGAGTCTTTGACACTCATGCCGTTGAGATCAAGTCCCTGATCGTTGGCAGAGTTGATCATCTTGCCTTCACCGGTCCAGCAGGCTTTTCCGGCAAGGACGGCATCATAGTCAACGCCCGCTTTTTCAGCAGCTTCGCGGTCGGGGGCGATGATACATTTGATGGGCAGATTAAATTTCTGAGCAAACTCAAAGTCGCGGGTATCGTGGGCGGGAACTGCCATAATCGCACCCGTGCCGTAGCTGGAAAGAACATAGTCGGCAATCCAGATCGGAATTTCAACGCCATTGACAGGGTCGACAGCATAAGCTCCGGTAAATGCACCGGTCTTTTCGGTGGAGGCGTCAGTACGGCTCAATTCGCTCTTTCTGGAAGCGGCTTCTTTGTAAGCCTGAACTTCGGCTTTCTGTGCTTCGGTGGTGATAGCATCAACCAGTTCATGTTCCGGAGCAAGAACCATGTAAGTTGCGCCGAACAGCGTGTCAGGACGGGTGGTATAAACAGTAATTTCATGTCCGCAAGCGGTTTTGAAGGTAACTTCTGCACCGGTGGATTTACCGATCCAGTTGCGCTGCATTTCTTTGATACCTTCGGGCCAGTCCAGACCTTCAAGATCCTGCAGAAGACGTTCAGCGTATTCAGTGATCTTGAACATCCACTGTTTCATCGGACGGCGTTCAACGGGGTGATTTCCGCGTTCACTGCGGCCGTCAATAACTTCTTCATTGGCAAGAACCGTTCCCAGGGCGGGACACCAGTTCACCGGCACTTCATCCAGATAAGCCAGTCCTTTTTTGTACAGCTGAATAAAAATCCACTGAGTCCACTTGTAGTAATCTTTGTCAGTGGTATTGATTTCGCGGTCCCAGTCATAGCTGAAACCGAGAGCCTTGATCTGTTTGCGGAAGTTGTCGATATTCTTCTGCGTGGTAATGGCAGGATGTGTACCGGTATCAACGGCATACTGTTCTGCGGGAAGTCCGAAAGCGTCCCAGCCCATCGGGTGCAGAACGTTGAAACCCTTCATGCGTTTGTAACGGCAGATGATATCCGTTGCAGTGTAGCCTTCGGGATGTCCGACGTGAAGTCCGGCACCGGAGGGATAAGGGAACATATCCAGACAGTAAAACTTGGGTTTTTCCGAAAGATTTTCGGCGCGGAAAGTGCGGTTATTTTCCCAATAAGTCTGCCATTTCTTTTCAATTGATGAAAAATCGTATTCTGAAGCCATAATTTTTAATCCTTATAATTCAGGTTTTGTTGCTCATTATATAATATACACACTGCAGTTTTTTTTACAAGCCTTTGAAATGGTGTTGATAATCACAAATTGAGGGTGTATATTATTTTTTGAATATTTTTCGTAACTTGACTGACGGACTAAAACAGAAAGAAAAAAAGTTGAAATACCGCGACCTGAAACTTTTACCGCGCCGCTGGTTTCCGCTGTGGACACTGGACGGATATGTTCTGCGTGAATTCCTGATCAAATACAGTATCCTTATGATGGTATTTGTGATACTCTTCGTTTTGAGCGATGTATACCGGGTGATCTCCTCTTTTCTGGAGGCAAGAGCCGCTACGCAGGATATTCTGCTTTACCTTGCTTACAAACTGCCGGGCAACATCCGCTTCATTCTGCCGATTTCAATGCTGCTCGGATGTATGTGGACTATGGCGGCTTTCGGGAAAAACATGGAAGTAACCGCCATGCGTGCCAGCGGCGTTTCACTCACCCGCTGCGGCGGTTCCATCTTTCTCATGGGACTGATTGTCACCGCCGTCAACATCTATTTCAATGAAGGACTTGTCGCCAACACCGAAAGAAAAGCGGAACTGCTTTACGATAAAGCCGCCGACCGCCGCCGTTCCGTTAAAAACCTTCTGGCTTACAGCAGTTCCGACCGTCAGAGAAGATGGCTTTTCAAAACTTTTGTCGGCGGAAGCGTTCAGCAGCACGTCACCCTTAAAAGTTTCTGGACCGAAGAAATGATTACGCAGCTGGTCGGCAAACCCGGAGACGCCAATTACGAAAAACGTATCCGCAGTATTTTCGGTGCAGAATCCTCCAAAATCCTTGCTCTGTCATCAGAACGCCAGCAGGAGGAAATCCGCAAAAATCTGCTGGGCAGAAAAATTGATATCTACGCAAAGACAACTTCACACCGGAACAAAACCGGCATGTGGACTTTTAAAGACGGTACTTTCGTAAGTTACGACCGCAACGATGAAACCCGTTTTGCCGCAAGCCGGGGTACTTCCACTTTGCACAATGATCTGCCGTTTGATGAATTGAGGCTGTCTAAAAAAACAACACCTGAGACGCCGGCGGATATCCTCAATGCCATCAAAGAAAAAGATGATCTGCCGACACTGGTCATCTGGAATATCGTCCGGAAAAATCCCCAGCTGCCTGACAGAATCAAAAATATTTATATGACTGTATTCTATTTCCGGCTGGCGTTTCCCTGGGCGTGCCTGCTGGCGGTGTTTCTGGGAATCCCGCTTGCAACAAAAAATGAACGTACCGGCAGTCTGCTGGCGATCATCACCGCAGTTGTAATGATTGTGGCATATATTGTTGTGGCACAAATCTTTCAGGTTCTCGGCAAAAACGGCATTATTCCTCCGCTGGTCGCAGGTCTGACACCGACGATTGCCTTCATTCTCTGCGGTGCCGGAAGACTTCTGACGAACAGGAGTTGATTGTTGTATGGAACTTTTTGATACGCATTTTCATTATTACGGTGAATCAACTCCGGTTGAATTCATGTCTAATGTGAATCTGGCTCTTTCCGTCCCTCCGCAGAAAGATGCCGGTATTGTTGACCGTCTCCGCCTGCTGGCTGTGGGCGGGGATTTCATTGAAAGCTGCCGCGCACGGGAGTTCGCTCAAGTCATTCCCGATACGGGATATGCCGCAGGCGTCCATCCGCATCAGGCAGAAAATTTCATGAATCAGCAGGAGGATTTTTCAATTTTCTTCAAAGACGGTCTGCGTCCTGTTGCTATCGGCGAGCTTGGAGTGGATTATTTCTACGACAACGCCCCGGCTCAAATCCAGCTGACGGTGCTTGAAAAATTTCTCTCTCTTGCATTGGAACAGAATCTTCCGGCAATCATCCATATCCGCGATAAAGAGGACAGCGAAAAAGCCTATGTTGACGCATATAATCTGTTGAAATCCTTTTCAGAGTCGGGCGGCAGATTCGTTGTTCACTGCTTTGCCGGAACGCCGGTCTGGGCAGAAAAATTTCTTTCTCTCGGCGCATATCTGGGTGTGACGGGGATTGTTACGTTCAAACGCGCGGAAAATATCCGTGAAACGCTCAAAGTCATTCCGCAAGACCGTCTGCTGCTTGAGACGGATTCGCCGTATCTTGCCCCTGTTCCGCACAGAGGAAAGGAAAATCACCCGGGCTTTCTGGTTCTTGTCGCTCAAACCGTCGCCCGCGAAAGAGGCTGCACGATTGAAGAAATCGCAGCAGCAGCAACTGCAAACGGACTGGCTCTGTTCAAAGGAATGAAGTAAAAAAAGATGTTCAAAATCATCAACAAACTGCGGATATTGCTCTCTCCTGCGGATAAGTGGGAACTTCTCGGCATCACCGGACTTATGACAATCAGTGCCCTGGCTGAAATTGCCGGGATCGGTCTGATTCTGCCCATCATTGCCGTTTTTACCAAACCGGAACTTATCACACAGAATAAAATCCTGAATTTTTATGCCGGACTTATCGGCGGAGGGTCTACTCAACGTTTGCTGATTATCACGGCAATTCTGATTGTTCTGGTGTATGTCACCAAAAATCTGCTCAGTTTCTGTGTCATCTGTCTGCAGGCGAACTTTGTTTCAAAAAAAGAATCTGATCTGACTGTCCGTCTGTTTTCAACCTATATTCATGCCCCAGCCCCTCTGCATCTGAAACGGGGACACATTGAACTCGGGGTTATGCTTCTGCGGGCAAGAGAGTTATGCAGCAGAAGCATTCTGCCTGCAATGTGCATTGCAACG
>JAZQYS010000412.1:0-2537 GCA_045633645.1 Victivallaceae bacterium
TCCGATACGGGAAGACTTCATAATTACTCCTCTTAAAAAACAGCTCAAAGCTGTATTAGCACTAAGTAACAACAAAATGTTTTCCGTGGCAACTCTTATACTATAACACGCAAAATAAAATTTTCAAGTGCTTTTGATTAAAAATAAATTAAAAACACTAAGAAACATATTAGAAATACCTTGAACCACTGCGGTTCGGTAAAAATCCCATACTGTTAGTAAACTCGGCAACCCTGATTAAAAACATGCAGAAACTTGATGTATGCGGCAAGTAAATAGTGGTTCGTTGCCACTGAGATTTGCACATGGCTGTCCGGCAGAATGGAAATATTTCTTTCGCTGCTTGGGTATCGGACATTCTTCTGTTGCTCATCAGCAGAAAACAGGGAATTGCCGGATAAATCAAGTTCTCTATGCTGCTTGGTTGCTTCTTGGAAATAAAAAGCGTTTGTGATTGACACGCGAAGCATTTTTGATTTCACGCAAGGAATCTTTGCCGGAAATTTAGGGTAAAGAGCAAGGAGAGAATTTGTTTCCACACGGTAAAATGCTTGCAATATCGGTCTCCTCCGGACTTTTTTACGATTTTTTCAAAAAGATTGCGGGAGATGAAGTTGAAAAGTTGAGAATAGATGCTACTGTAATGCGGTGCTCGGAGGGGCGGGTTAAATATTAAGAATTTGGTCGTTTTTGATATATAACAAGTCCCGACAAGTCCGGAAATTTTTACCGGATAGTTGTGTGGTTACGAAAAGGGGTCTGATCCATTTGGGATGTGATATATGAGACAAAGGATTATCGAAAAATATTACCTTGATTTTTTCTTTGAAATGCATACGGCGGGGTGCAAGAGTGCGCAATCGTATGTTGCGGCGCTGAAAAAGCTTGATGCTGTCTTACATCAGCATGGTGTTTTTCTGGCTTCGTTTGAATCTGTTTGGAGCATCCGGGATGTGAAACGCTTGGTGGAACTTTACAGTTTGGTAAAAGAAGAACAGAAAAAATCCGATGGAGGCATTTTCTGTGATGAATCACCAAAAAATTACTGGAAAAAGGGATTCTATTCTGAAGCTGTCAAAGATTTCTCTCAATTTCTGACTTTGGCGGATCGACAGTATTCTATGATTGAGCAATTTGAAATTTTAAAAGATGCACACCAACTCGCTCAACGTCTGGAAATAATAAAAATTAAACCTAATCCGTTGTTGATTCCTGATGATATTGACATAAATACTCCGGAGGGAAAGAGTAAACTCAAAGAAGTTCAAATTCAACAGAATCAACACATTTTCCGGAAAATAATTTTTTCTATTTATCGGGAGCAATGTTGTTTGACGGGATTGCCGGTGCGAGAAATTCTGCGGGCAAGTCGTATCCGTTCGTGGGCATCTGATACAAAAAATCGAATGAATCCGGAGAACGGTCTTTGCCTGTCAGCTACTTATGCTGCCGCCTTTGAATGTCATCTGATTTCGTTTGATGAAGACTATCGGCTGATTTTCGCTCCGTCACTCAAAGATCACTGTACAAGCGAGGCTTTCAAAGAGCAGTTTCAACGGTTGCACGGCAAGAAAATAACGATGCCAACAAAATTTCTGCCATCGCAAAAATTATTGGCTGAACATCGTAAGCATTTGGTTAGATAACGGGATTGACTGTTTCCAATTTGCAGAATTGCGGATATAGCCAGTGGTACAATCCGATTGAAAAGTCGTTGATGAAAACGCCGTAAATTCGCTCAACAAGGAGCGTCCGCAACCAAAATGTACCACAACTTTCAGAAAATGCAAATGGAACGCATGGAAACGGATGGGAACGGATGGGAACGGACGGGTCGGACGGACTGCGTTTTTCCATTTCGGAGTATTCAGCTGAGGAACAGCGCGATTATGTTGATATCTTAAACCCGTTTACCGGTACTGTCGAGGATAAAAATCCGGAGGATTATGCCGCTTATTTGAAAGAGCATGGTGTGGAGATTCCGGAAAAGGACGCTTTCCGTTTTGCTCAGGAAGCAGCTCGGCAAAAGATGGCTCCGGCAAGAGAAGCCGCTGCTCAGAGGAGAGACAACTGGCTTTATGATAATATCCTTGAATACCGATGGGCGGTTGAGTTTGCCGGTTCCTTTGATTTCAAAATTCGTGTTTCTCACAAATTTGAAAAAACGTAAAAGTCCGGCACGTTCCGGCTCAAAAAAGGCGCCTCAGGCAAAAGTATCATCTGACAGACCATTTACATCACTCTGCTGCCAAAAATCTAACTGCTATTCTCACTCAATCATAAAATTTTCACACAAATACACCGGCAGATATTTGCAAAAAAACAATTGACAGGTTATCTTAACAGGCAAATGATAAACAAATAAATTTCCCGGAGAATTTAAATATGTCCGTTAATGCAAACTGCACAAAAAGTGCAAATGTCAGTTACTCGCTCAATGCAATACGCAAATCAATTTATGTTCCGTTAATGGAACAGGCGTTTGCTTTCGGTTCAAATATGACCGATCAAGTCGGATCGTAGCCATGTCGTTCTGT
>JAZQYS010000413.1:0-4064 GCA_045633645.1 Victivallaceae bacterium
GCTTTTACCCCTTGACCGGTCGGGCAACGCACCCGACCGCTATCCCGCTTTTTTTGAAAAAGGGATAGGGGGCTCGGGGGGGAGGGAAAAAACTTTTTTTCACGTGGAAAAAAGTTTTTTCCCTTCCCCCCGATTCCCATCTCCTTTTACAGAGAAAGGAGCTGGGAGGCGACTTTGTCGGCGAGGGCCTGATCGGGGAGGACCAGGTCGGGCAGACGGCAGAACGGAATCATTTCAACGGTAAAGGGGCCTTTGTAGTTGATTTTATCCAGTTCGGCAAAGAGATCTTTGAAATCCACGACGCCGTTAAGGAGATCATCTCCGAAACCGTGAAGTCCGCCGGCACAATCAGTTTCGGCAAAGTTCTTGAGGTGAACGGCCTTGATACGGTCGCCCAGAATTTCAGGATAATCTGAGGGACGGCAGTTGATCGCGCAGTTGGCAACGTCAAAATAAATACCGACAAACTTGGAATCAAACTGATCCAGAAAGAGTTTCCACTCCATCGGAGAAAGCAGGAAACGGTTCCAGACGTTTTCCAGAGCGATGGCAACGCCCAGTTTTTCTGCGACAGGGAGAAGTTCTTTAACAGACTGCGTTGCTTTTTCCCAAACCGTTTTGTAACGGATCAGCGGACGGCTGTCATCCCATGCAACACGGGTGGCACCGGGAACAATCAGGATCGCTTCTGCGCCGATCCAGGCGGCAATCTGAAGATATTTGCGGCAGAAGTCAAGAGCTTTCTGACGTTCTTCTTCATCATCGGTTCCGAGATAGCAGCCCCAACCGGCACCGGAGGCAAGGGAACGCAGTCCGATACCTTTTTCAGCAGCGTAGGCAGCTATTTTTTTACATTCAGCTTCAGTAATATCAATGGAAAGACATTCTCCGACGGTCAATTCCACACCGTCAAGACCTTTTTCCTTTGCCCAGTCAATAAATTCATAAGGAGTCTTTTCTCCGGCAAAACCGCCGAAAACCCAGTAATTGAGAGCCTTATACATTATTCACCTCATCAGTATTTGATTTCAACACGTTTGCCGGTATCAACGGATTCCTGTTCAGCAACGTTCATCTTGAAGCCGTCAAGGACAGATTCAAAGTCCTGATACTTGTCGGGCGTGATACCGTTCTTGACACAGTCAATGAAGTAAGCCAGTTCTTTGTGCCATCCGGTGGTGGCTTCAACTTCAGGCGTTTCAATTCTGCCATCGTTCCAGAAGACTTTGAAACCGTCGGACATCCAGCGGACAGTCGCCTTTTCGCAGATAATCTGGAAACTCATCTCAAACGGGGTGGTCTTGGGCGCCATCCAGGAGCCTTCAGCCTCAACAATCGTACCGTTGTCATAATGGAAGAAGGTGATCACATGATCAACTGCGCCATTGCTGACAGCCCCGGTCACGCCGACTGAAGTGACAGCCTTGGGACGTCCGAAGAAATAACGCACCTGATCGGTATCGTGCAAGTGCATATCCAGCAGCGCACCGCCGGAGCGTTTGCCGTCCATGAACCAGTCATCCCAGTTGTTTCCGGCAATGCTCGGAGAAAGACGGCGGAAAGTCGCTGAAAGCAGTTTGCCGTAAGCACCTGCAGTATACTGTTCGTAAGCATAACGGTATTCGGGCCAGGCACGGACGCACATACCGAAATTCAGATAAGTTTTGGCATTTTTATAAGCGGCTTTGATTTCCTCTGCCTGTTCAAGATTGCGGGCAAAGGGTTTCTCTGCCATGACGTGTTTTCCGGCATTGAGGGCGGCAATAATCAAGCCCGCATGGTCGGGAGTCGGAACGCAGATATCAACGACATCCACATCCGGATCATTGATCAGATCATAACCGCTTTCATAGGTTTTGATTCCGGTCATATCAAGCGGTTGAGAGTTGTCGGCATTGCCGATGTTGCCGATTACGCTGGAAACATCTCCGGCACGTTTGCGCGGATCGATATCCGCCAATGCTACAATCTGTGCATCTTCAAGTTCTTCGTAAATCCGGAAGTGGGTGCTGCCCATAAATCCCAGACCAATCAAACCAACGCGTACTTTACCCATTTTTTATCTCCTTGAGTTAGGGGTTGAAAAAACTTTCGCGCTGTTCCCGACAAGGGTAGATGGTTCTTGGGGAAGGGGAAAACTTCTTTTCACGAGAAAAGAGGCCGAAACGTCGGCTTCGATATATTTTCTCCCCCCCTTGTCCGCCGTAGCCTTGTGCAAAGGCGGAAACCCTTTTCAAGAAAAGCGGGATATTTTATAAAGCTGGAACAGTACCCTATTGGTAATTATCTGCCCGTATAGGGAACAAAACCAAATCTTTACAGCAATTACTATAACTCAACCCCGTACAAAAAAAATGGAATTTTCGGTTTTTTTGTGGATTTTTCTGCAAATTGTGCTAAATTATCAACAACAGTAAAAAAATTTCTGCATACGGAGGCAAAAAAAATGAGCGATCATCTTTCACTGGATGTACTTTTAAGTAAAGAAGTCTGCCGTCTGCTTGACAGTTTTGCGGCGATCATCAAAACGCAGGTGATCTTTTATTCAGCGGGCGGGGAAATCTTAAAACGCGGACGCGATTGCAGTGTCAGCAGTTTCTGCGCCCTGGTCCAGCAGAAATATTTTTCTCTTGAAACCTGCCAGAATCTTGACCGTGAAATGCAGGAACACACCCTCAACACAGGCAAACTCTGCTCCTATCAGTGCCATGCGGGACTGACGGAAATCATCGCGCCGATCAAAGTATTGGACGAAATCGCAGGCTTTGTCGGACTCGGACAATTCCGCACCTCCGATCAAATTCCCGCCTTCATCCGGAACGATGAAGAAATGAAACGCTATTATCTTGAACTGCCCTGTTTCACATCTCAGGAAGTTGAAAGCCTCAAAGATATGCTCAACGCCCTGATTGAATACATCGTCAACAAGGAACTTATTTACTTTTCAGAAAATCTGCGTTACCGCAGAATCATTTATTACATCAACAATCATCTTGCAGAAAAACTCACCCTTGATTCTGCGGCAAAATACCTTAATATCAGCCAGTCCGGACTGGAACACTTTCTACATGACAAATACAACACGTCCTTCAAACGCCTGGTCATACAGCTGCGTTTGAAAAAAGCGGAAGAACTCTGGAAACAGAATCCGGATACGCCGGTGGGAGAAATCGCCTGCGCCGTCGGCATCAATGATCCGCATTATTTTTCAAGACTGTATCACAAAGAACGCGGGATTTCTCCCAAAGAATTTAAAAACCGCCTTTAATCGGCAGGCATTGACTTTTCAATCAGTTTCAACAGACGCTCAAACGGCAGACGTTTAACTTGCACAGCATCGTAATATATCCGCAGATACCTTTTCAAGTCATTACCTCTGATATTCAGAAACTTGAAAAAATGCACATGATCGGTAATCATTTCCCTTGGCGGATATAACAGTGAAAACCGTCTTGAAGTTGCAACATCAATCCAACACAAATCAAGATGATTGCCCTGTTCATCCGGCGTTTCACGCACTTTATAAAGCACATTTGCAGGAATAAATCCGGCATGAATGAATCCGGCATCGTGGCATTTTGCCAGAAGTTGAAGATTGCGGACGATATATTCTTCACGCAATGCGGTGTTTTCAAAAAGATTTCCTCCGGGCTGAAAATCTCTGCCGTCACGGAAATTTTCGGCAAATTCCGTCATCAGAAACATATTTTTAAGACGGAAAAAGTATCTTGTATCCCCCGCCGCAAGCAGTTTTGCCATCGGCAGTCCCGCCACTGCAAGCTGCTGATAATTGTATGCCTCAAATCCGCACGGAGAAAGCCGGAACAAATATTTGCGGATGTCACGCACCCGGCGGTAACTTTTAAAAACATAATTTCTGCCGTTCAAGGGAACTTTCAGCACATATTTCTGTTTCGTTGACCAGATGATCTGTGCGCCGCCGTTCTCTCTTAAAACGCCGCTTTTTGAAAGCGTTTCAAAATCTTCTGCAAAACATTTCTTTACCCAACTCCATGAGGACATCAAACTTGTCTGAGTCAACTGAAAATTGTCGCTGTAATGTA
>JAZQYS010000414.1:0-2329 GCA_045633645.1 Victivallaceae bacterium
GCTGTTGCACGCTGGAACTGCTGAATTGTCAACAAACGCAGTGTATATCTCATAATGACTGATAAACCACGAGAGCCATCCAAGCCGCCCAGTTCCCCTTGTAAACGGCGAATGCCCATTGCAAAGGCTGCTACGCCAAGATATGCTTCTGTTTTACCACCACCAGTTGGGAACCAGAGAAGATCAGCGTGTGCCGCCAGAGGATTGGTTCTGTCAATATGAGCAGGATCAGCCAGTGAAGGAATGGACAAAAGCATAAACGCCAACTGAAATGGTCGCCAGGAGTGATTTGACGGCTTATCAAAGTCAACAAGTTTTTTATTTTCATTCCGGCGGTTACTCAATGCGTATATAGAGTGAATACGCTGATCAGCCATCGCACGATTTGCAAAACGGAAAGCATCCAAAGCAAGGGAATTATCTGCAATTACCTGCAAGCCTTCCCGTAACCGCTCTAAAATTTCTTCACAATGTTCAATAGCAGATTGTGCGGAATCTGCATAGTATTGCAATTCTGCGGTTTCTGCTTTCTGACGTTGTTCATTGATCCATTCGGCATAATCATCGGTCAGAATATTGAGTCCAGCCAGCAATTCATCTTTGGGCAGTTCTGCCAAATGCCGCATATCCAACAAGCCGTCTTTGTAAAGCTGCTGCATTGCGGGGCGGTCTTCCGGTTCACTACCGGGAGTTTCTGTAACCGGAATTTCATACTCGGGCATGACTACTGTATGAATTTCCGTTGCTTTTTCGTAATCATCCTCTGCTGGAGTTGCATGAACGGCAATCCCGTGACCGACAGCGAATTCCACCTTTTTACGGTAAATCATATTGAGGGCTTTAAGCTCTTCATCCACCTCATTGACATCCCAGAATGGTTTCCGGACAAATATTGCTTTACCCTCAGGGGATTTTACTCGGAGTTCCGGCTGGAATATCCACGCCGCATCCTGATTTTGATCGGGACGGATTTGATCGTTTACCAGAAAGAGGGTTACCAGACGAGAGTGATTGGGTAACTCACGGGTGACAGAACCTTGAATGAAGACTTGTTCTGATTCTTTATCAATAACAAAAGGTTTAATACGCCCTTCCTGCAACTTCAGAACTGTTGTTCCACCGGAAGGAATACGTTTCCAGCATCGTGCGGGATTGCCATTTTTAGGATTAACAGCAAATTCACTGTCAGCACGCTCATATCGTCCCCATGAAACGGTCAGTTCCAGATCCGGCAAGCTGGCATCAATACAAAAAGTAAAACCAAGTGAAGAGGGTACAAGCGATTGATTATTATTGGTATCAATAGCAGTATCGTCATCTTCATCAATTGCACCGCCTGCGGATTTGGAGAGATCATTGTGATCTTTATTTTCCACTTTGACCAAATCGGCAGGCACTTCATCGGAATCATCCGCAGTAAAAGGTGAGTCTGAGGATCCGTCATCGTATGGTACTTTCGGAGCAAGTTTGCCGACCAGATATCGATCACGGACACTCATTCCGACGATTTCTTCTTCCGGTCCACGCGCTGGACCGAGAAGGTCGTCTACAACCGCTTGCTGCAAAAGGTTACGGACATAGTTTTGAGCATTTCTGTCGTAAGGACTAATTTCCGGCAACGCCTTAAATTCCGGATGTTTGGCGATTTGAAGAGCACGTTCCAGTTTGGGAACTTCCAATTTCCAAACGGCTGCAGGAGCTTCAGGAATAGTATATTGCAACTCATCAAGGGGAATTGGCGATTCAAAGTCTACGATCCGATCGAAATAAAGGATTGCTTTTTTCTCTTCATTGCGGATAAGGTACAAACGGCGAACGCCAGTGGCAACTTTATTTTCCCGGTCGGCAAAAAGTAAAGCATCTCCGTTTTCCAATACGGGCAGAATTACAGAACCGTCAACAGGAAGAGTCAGCATAAACATTTCCGGCTTGGCAAATACGATCCAAGCGGAAAGTTCTTTTTTCTTTTCACCCGCGATCGGTGCGGGTGATGAGTTATTTGCATTATTTGTTGCCATCAGTATTATCCTCACTGTTTTTATCAGGATTTAGGAAACCAGCCACCAGTTTTTTTGGAACCGCGGTGTTCTATCTTTCCAGGTAATGCTTTGATATAACGGTCTAAAGTCGAAACTGATACGTTTAATTTTTTCGCAAGCTCTTTTCTGCGCAGTCCGGGGGTGTTTGCAATGATTTGGCACAGCCTGACTGCGGTCCCTTTTGAGAGACTTTTTAACTCATCATTTAACTCGCCATTACGCTCAAATAACTCATCATTTAACTCGCCATTACGCTCAAATAACTCACCATTTTTTACTTTTAACTCGTC
>JAZQYS010000415.1:0-4134 GCA_045633645.1 Victivallaceae bacterium
GATTTTGTTGAAATGGTATTTGAGGGAAAACTAAAATCTGCCAAATTATATTTCCGTGATGCTCAAAACACGTTCACCGAAAGGGCCGTGGTTCGCGGGGAGGTTGATCCGCAAATTGTTATTTTTGAAGTTTTCCGCAATGCCCGGTGGAAAGGAAATATTTCCGCATTCAGACTGGATATTCATGGTGCTGATAACATCATCATCAAATCTTTACGCTTCCGCAAGGGAGACGGAACCATATCTTTGAAATCCCCCTGGATGGCTCCGCAGAAAATCAGAAAAGGACAAACTTTTTCAGTAAACCGGGAACCGCGTTTCCCAAGACAGATTTTTTTCAAAGGCAGCAGTTCTCAGCCTTTGAAATTGACGTGCCGTCAGTTTGATATTTTTGGAAAACAGCTTCATGCAGAAACCTTTTTGCTTAAAAAAGGCATTTGTTCCGGAGCATTCCGTTTTGTCCCGTCCTCTGCCGTATTTACTGTACAAGTTGCCAACAGAGGGAAAACGGATGGAACATTTAATCTGGCATTGTTTCAAAAGGAAAAAGAAGCTGTTGTTAAAACTTCAAAAGCCAAAATTCGTGTACACAATGTTCCTGATGCGGCAGATGAAAACACGGTTTGGTCTCCGCAAATAACATTTCCTGAAAATGTTCCGGCGGGAAAGCGTTTGCGTCTGCGTTTGCTGGGGCAGGGGGCGTTGAATATTATTATTTCAGATGTTGACCTTGAAACAGTTAAATCTTCAAAGCATTTTTTACCGCCTGTGAGTTTTAAATATCTGACGCCCGGAAAATATACTCTGACCGCTGAAATTGATGATACACCTTGCCTGATGGCTCAGAAAACAATCAAGCATACCCGCAAAAGAGCCGTTGTTCCGCCTGTTGTAAGAATTGACCGCAGCACCAACCGTCCGGTTTATGTCATTAACGGACGTGAAAAAACAGACACGATGGAGTATTTGCTTTCTGATCCGCCGCCGTCCCCCGGGGCATTACAGCAGGCCGCTCAGGCGTTTGCTGCCGGAGTCAAGGGAATCCGTGTTCGTCTGATTTTCCGTTTTACGCCCGATGGGAAACTCACATTTGATGAAATTGACAGTGCCATGCAGTCCATCCTTGCGCGGATGCCTGAGGCAAATTTGATGATTCACGTTTCCGTTACTGATCCCGGACCGCAATTCAGAACCAGATATCCGGAGGAGGGGGTTCGGGATGAACACGGAAATTTCAAAATCAAAAATTACCGGGATACGCCGGAAGCCACTTCTTCCATGGCATCTGAAAAATGGCTGAAAGATTCTCAAAAACTGCTGAAACGTCTGGTTGCACACCTGAACAATACGCCGCAGGGCGAAAGGGTTATCGGAATACTTCCCTGTTCCGGAATCACCTGGGAATGGCTGAATTGGGGATCCGCCCGCGGTGTGATGGTTGATTACAGTACGCATTATCACAAATATTTTGTCTCCTATCTCAAAAGGGTGTACAATAATGATTTATCAGCGTTGAACAAAGCGTGGAAAAAGAATTATTCCTCTTTTGAAGATGTTGAAATTCCCTCTCCGCAAAGACGGAAAGAGTCTGATCTTGCAGAGTTCCGTACACCGTTTGCCTATCAGGCGGAAATTGATTTGGCAGACAGCGTCTCCTGTCTGATTGCGTATAACGTGGCAACGCTCTGCCGGACGGTCAAACAGGCGTCAAACGGCAGGTTGCTGAGTGGAAGTTACTATGGCTATACAGTGTATCTCAACAGTGCCTTCCGTGCGCAAAACGCCGGACACCATGCGTTGAACCGGCTTTTGAAATCTCCGGATGTGGATATACTGTCTGCGCCCAGCCGTTATGCCGGAAGAGAATTGGGCGGCGGAAGCGGTTTTATGTTTCCTGTCGGCTCGATCAGACTTCACAAAAAATTGATTATTTCCGAATGTGATGACCGTCCGATCAATGCAAGCAGTGCAACCGGAAGATCCGCAACCGTTGCCGCAAGCCGCAGTGCATTGGAGCGGGCATACGCCATGCAGTTTGCCGCAGGTTCCGTCATGCGCTGGTTTGATTTCAGCAAGGGCTGGGTCATGGATGAACCGCGTATGCTGGATGTGGTCCGCAAGTTGAGCAATTTTGATCTGCTGACAAGAAAAATCAATCCTGCTCCGTTGGCTGAAAATATGACTGCAGCTGTCATTACGGCTGAACGTTCCGCAGCGGTGCTTAATCCTGATTCTGCATTGCATGATATGCTGCTGGAATGGGGATACAGAAGTCTGGTATCTTCAGGGGTGAGTTTTTCTATCTTCAACGTTGAAGATATCAATGCCGCCGTTAAAAACAGAAAACTTGTATTGCTTTTGAATCTGTTCAGATTAAAAAGTGAAGAAAAAAAAGCCGTTGAAAAACTTTTTGCGGAAAAAGGTAAAATCGTGTTTGCCACTTCCGGAATCGGTTTGTTTGATGACAAAGGAAAATTTGATGTTTCTTTGGTGTCAAAATTATTCAACAGCCGCTTTGAGATTTCAAGAGAAAGAAAAATGCGTACCTGCCGCACAACAGCGCAGGCGGAAAAACTTTTCGGTATTCCCCGGAATATGACGATTTCAACTGCCAAACCTTGCGGAGATGTTTTGTATCCTGTGGGAAAACAGTGGATTCCGCTTGCTTTAACAGATGATGGAAAAATTGCTATCGGCGCAGAAAAACGCAACGGCTCCTGGCGGATTTGGTCCGCTCACCCAGTCATTCCCGCTGAATTGCTGCAAGGCATGGCAAAGATGGCAAAGATGCCGGTCATCCGTGCGCCGAAGTCTTCTGTCTGGTTCAATAACGGATACGGTTTTGTTCATTCTGCCGGAGAAACTGAAGCTGTTGTTGATATGCCGCAGGGATTTTCCGGTATCTGTGAATTTCCTGATTTGAAAAAAGTTCCTGCAATCAACGGCAAAGTCCGTAAAAAGATTGCCGCCGGAAAGAGCTGGCTGTTTTATTTTGTTTCCGGAAAATAACCGTTTTTACCGGTTGACGGAAAACTTTTGCAAGGCAAAAAATGATTGAATACTGTGAAAAATATTTTGATGGAGCTTCTCCAGAATTGTTGGATTTCGGGAAAGATGCTTTTGCCTATCTTGAATTGGCATGGAATGGAAAAGAGTCTCTTGATGTTTCTTTGGGCGAGTGCCTGAACAATGGCCGAATTGACCCGTCTCCCGGCGGTTTCCGCTATTTCAGGAATATTAAAATAAAACAGCAGACTCCCGGGAGTTGGGTGCGTTTGGAAATTCCCGCACACTGTTCTCCCTATAAAGACGGTTATCCGAGTTTGCCGTTTCCCGCGGAGGCGGGCGGAGAAATTGCACCTTTCCGTTATGTGGAAATATCCGGAACGACCGGAAAAGTCAAAGTCAGACGGGCTGCTGTTTATCCTGAATGGAATGAAGAAGCCTCCTGTTTTGAGTCAGATAACTTGCAGCTGAATAAAGTGTGGGACTTCTGTAAGTACTCCATGAAAGCAACGGCGGCATTCGGAAAATTTATTGACGGCGAAAGAGAGCGTGTCCCTTACGAAGGGGATGCCTTTATCAATCAGTTGGGGTATTTTTGCTGTAATGCCGATTATTCTATTGCTGAGCAAACCTTGAATCATTTGCAGCACACTCCGACCTGGCCGACGGAATGGACTTTGCTTGTACCTCTTTTGGTACGGGATTATCTGCTTTATTCCGGTGACAGCAACAGTATCCAATGCCGGCTGCCGTGGCTTGAAAAAAGTTTGCTCTCAGATACTGAAGATCAATGGGGCTTTATCGGTAAAAAAGAGAAGGGTGATATCGTGGATTGGCCTCCTCAGGAAAGGGATGGCTATGAATTAAGCAATCGCAATCTGGTTCCCAATAGTTACCGTTACGGCGCTTTGATGGCAATGTATCAGTTGACCGGAGAAGAGTGTTATCAGCAGAAAGCTGTTTCTCTCAGAACCAATCTCCGGCAGAAATTTTTACGCGGCAATTTCTGGCGTGATAATCTTGAATCAGAACACTATTCTCTGCACGGTGCTGTTTTTGCGCACTATTTCGGCTTGACTGAGCCGGAAGAATACTCTTTTATTAACGCCTATCTTCAGTCGCGGGGGA
>JAZQYS010000416.1:0-11917 GCA_045633645.1 Victivallaceae bacterium
CTTGAAACGGATGAATTAATTTTTAATAACATTGAGTCAAAAAAAATTTGTTTATATGCGGATATGGCGACAACAACAAAATCAATAAAAGCTGTTGTTGATTACCTAATTAAGGATTCTTCGTATTATTCGCCTTCGCAAAGAGATGCTTTAACTGCTCAATACATCAATGAATTTCAAATTTGTGTATTGGAACTTTTCAGGAAAGAAATTCAAAGAGGAGTATTGGAGATTTATTTTGTTAAGGAAAAAGAAAGCTTAAGAATCTCTCTGATGAGTATCGAAAAGAATTTGAGATAAAAAAGTTCGCCAGAACAGGTAAGGAGACAATGGGCAAATGATGATGGATTCCATAGGGAAAGATATCGAAAAATTTGATTATTTCGCTTTTATAAGTTACAATCGTAAAAATTTAGCTGCAGCTGAATTTATTCAGAATGCGTTGGAACATTATCGTTATCCCCGGGAATCCATCGCAGAGAATCTTTGGCCAAACGATAAAGAATATGTCAGAAAAATTTTTCTTGACAAAAGTCATTTATCCGGGCGCGGAGAGAGGTTTGAAGCACAGTTGATTGAGGCATTATCCAAATCAAAATATCTGATAGTAGTTTGTTCACCGGAGTCTGCTGAAATAAAGAAGGATTCAAGCAAACATTATGTAAACTGGGAGATTGAAACTTTTCTGAAAATTCATGGGGAAGATGCAATTTTACGAATTATTCCTGTTATATATAGAGGGGAGCCTGATTTATCAGAAAACAGTTGCTTACCAGTCCCCATCAGGCTCGCAGCCATTGCACAGCGAAATCTGCCGGATATGCGTCCTGCCGGAAAGCAGAAGGAATATTTTTGGAATCGGAAACAGCATTGGTTTCAGGCGATTATTACTCTTTTAACTTATACGTTTGATGTGGAACGGAGTATTATTTTTGATCGCTTTGAATCTGAACGTGCCAAACAAAGAACAAGGGTAATAGTTGTAAGTTCCGTGATTTTAATTTTCCTGTTCCTGTTGACAACATGGTTTGTTTTAGAACGCAATAAAGCTTGGGTCGAAAACGAAAAAAATAAAGCACAGTTACAGATTTCCGAAAATCAGAAACAAGATGCTGTCGCCAGAATTTCTTTTAACGAAGCACTGAAAATCATTCAAAATGACGGCACAAACGCCAATAGACCATTAGCATTGTTGCATCTTGCAAATTCATGGCGTTTGCCAGAAGCTCGTCGGCGGGCAAGTTTATTTCTTCAACAAAACTCCTGGTTGGTTCCGATTGAATCGGCTGCCGGGAAGGAAATGCCCCCAGCCAATTTTACTTTACCGTCTCTTGCTGCTGAAATCGTGATTCCTCAAAATATCCCTCAAGACTATCCGTTAACTTTTAGTGTAAAAAACGGCATATTGCAAACGACTTTGACGCCTTCTAATAAGTTGTTATGGAAAAAAACAAATCAATGGGGTATTCATTCATTGAATATTTCTCCTGATGGAAGATTTATGATGCTGTTGAAGGTTCTTCCTTCATTTTCTGTTGAAGCATATGATCCTTTTACCGGAAATTTCATGTGGCGCAAAGAATTGGAAAATTTACCTGTAACATCTGCATTCAGTCCGGATGGTATGCGTTTTGCTGTCTTGCAGCAAAATAAGTCTGTTAAGATTTTTCGGAATGACAACGGAACAGAGGAATTTGAATATTGCAAATTCCCAGTCAACACATGGAAAATAGAATTTACAGATGATAGTTCCAATATCCGGGCATTTTCTCCAAAGCAGAGCGTAAAATATACATTGTTGAGTCAAACAATGGATATTCCAGTCCTATGTAATTGGGAACATCCGGTTTCGGCATATTGTGTCTCGCCTTCTGAAAAATTGCTGATTCTGGCAGGACAGACTGCGAAAACAGCAGAACATAGTTCTATTCTATTTTGCAGAGCTGATACACTGAAAAAGATCGGTTCTATTGATGTAAACGGTTATACTCACACAATGGCTGTCAGCAATGATGAAAAATTGTTGGCGGCGATCCATGATAAAACATTGGCCATTTATGATATTTCGGATTCAACAAATGTAAAAGAGATTTTCAAACATCGATTTTCTTACCGTCCTGATAATCTATTGTTCGATAGAGAAGCAAAAAAATGTTATATTGCAGGAGATTCCACAACGGTCTGGTGTTGGGATCGTAAACTGAACTCATGTACGCCAACAACATTTGTTGACACTGCTGTAAAAAGTATGGCATGGGGCAAGCAAGGTGAACTTATAACCTGTGGGAAAGACTTACTGTTTTGGAATATTGATAACGGAAAAAAATTGAGGTCTTTGTCTCTGAGAGGGATTTATGAAAAATTTACTATTTCAAATCAATATATTATTTGTGTCAGCAGATTGTTACGCCAGGTTGTTGTTTATAATCTGAATGGAGAAAAGCTTTGGCAAACGACACCATATTCCGAACCGGGTATTATTCCCTTTGCTGTCTCAAAAGATTCAAATTTAATTGCAGTTGCAGAATCAAGGAATTCAGTCAGAGTTTTTGAACTCGCAACAGGTGAACCGGTGACGGAAAAAATTATCACAGATAAAAAAATTAACTCAGTGAAATTTTGCAATAACAGCTCTGATAATACCCGATATCTTTTTATTGGCGGCGGTAATATGCAGCAAGGCTTTTATATTGTTTATGATGTTAATGCGCGTGATGCGGTTTATCATACCGAAACCGGGAATTCCAGTATAGACTGTTTTCTTGAATTAGGCAATAATCTGGTATTCGTAAGCGGGACGAGCAATTCAAAACATTCTGTTTTTGGATTGCCGGAGATCAAACAGTTTGACCCTGCAGTATTTAAAACGTTTTTTGAAAATTACACTGGCGCCAGTATAAATAAAAATGGAGTTACCAAAGAAAAAACGGCTGCTATTTTGGACTCCAGACAAACAGAAACTATATTTCCTGCCGCAATGTTCAATGCTTCGCAGAGAATGATAAAAAAAGGTGTTTCAATAAATGATATCGCATCAGAGATGTCAGAGCGGGATTATCAATTGGCCGCAGAAGCATTATATTTATCTCCGAACAATCTCGCGGCGATGGAAAATTTTTGGATGAGAACAGCCAGGATGTTGGCTGTGAAAAATCAATGTTTGTTTCAGTTGGGAAAGACAGGCTTGCAACTGGAGACTGAAAGATCAACTTATACCGCAGAAGATTGGGCAACATTCATTTTTTCTGATCCGCAAGCACTATATTTTGCGGATTACTTTACAAAACAGATGATCAAACTCCATCCCGATGATAAAGTCGCCCAAAATGCGAGAAACAATTTTTTGCGTATCACAGGAAATTTATCTGCAGATAAGAAAACTTTAGATTTGGAAAAAATCAGAATTAAAGAAACATGGGAAAAACTGGTTTATGAGCCCGGGAAAACCAATATAGCACAGATTCATGCGGTTGCACTCTACCAACTACGGCAAAATTGCAATAACATTGATTCCGTAAAAAAATATTTGGATGAAATGGCGTTGCTTTTAATCAGAAATTCAGATATAACGTCCTTAAATTCATATCACACTATAATGATATGCGATCTGATTTCAAAAATCTATACTGTATGCAGATATGCACCTGACGGATCTGCTGCAACTGTTGATTTCTTGCAAAAAATCATTGGCAGTATTGAAAATCATGCAAAACCTGAAGGCATTGCAAACCAGTTACTGTTTGATTTAAATGCAACCCTGTCAGAAATATATTTTTGCACAGGCTATCTCAATGCTGGGCAAGAGGCATTATTAAAGGCCAATAATTATTCTTCAGAAAGTTTTACCGCAGTATATGTGTTACCATATCTGCAGGTACTTCGTTATATTGTTTCAGGACAAACTAAAAATGCATTTTTACAATGGAATGACTTTTTTAACAAAAGATTAAAGGATCAAGTAGAACTTGCATCTGCATTGTCGAAACAACTTTGGGAATCTTTGGAGACAATGAAATATCACGGTCTGAATCTGGGCGAAATGGAAAAAATCAGATTGCAATACGCGAAAAGATTCAATACCGGAATTCCTATAAAAGTTATTCCGGGACGTACTGCTGCAAAAATGGGATGGCAAAACAATGATAAAATAATTGAATTTGCAGGTTTTCCTGTAACCTCATCAGAAGACCTTGCCGGGATATTATTTGCCCTTGATATTTCACCCGGAGGATCCAAAACAGTTTCCGTAAAGCTGAAACAGAAAAATGGGCTTCGGGAATATAAAGTGAAAACTAAACAAAAGCTGGGATTCATGTATTGACTATGGAAAAGAAATATTACGCATTTATCAGCTATTCGCGGAAGAATTCTAAGGTGGCCGCCTGCGTACATAAACAATTGGAACATTTCCGGATTCCGGTAAAGTATGTTGCAGAAGAAAATCGTCCAGATGGACAAAAGTTCTTGCGGCCTGTATTCCGTGACCGGCGGGATTTGGAAGCGGCAGAAGGCAGCTTTACAAACCACATCAAAACTGCGCTCGAAGAATCCCGCTATTTGATCGTTTTATGTTCTCCGGAATCTGCTGCATCTCATTGGGTCAATGAAGAGATAAAGCACTTTCTGGCAACTCATAACAACAATTACAATGCCATAGTTCCGGTGATCCTGAATGGTGAACCGGGCTCCGGCGGCAACGCAGAGTGTTTGCCGGAAGCGTTACGGCTGGATGAAATCATGATGCGTAATCTGCCATCGATGATCCCGGATGAAGGAGATGACGAAAAAACCGGCTGGGAGAATGGCGTAGTTCAAGCGATGAGTTATATGCTCAAAGTCAGCCGGGAAAAGATCAAAGCTACTGTCGATGCAGAAAAGGTACGTCAGGCAAAGATTTATGCTGTCATCGGGGTAGCTGCAACCATCATTTTTGCATTGCTGACAGCTTGGGCGGCTCATGCCGAACGTCAAGCAACTTTCAATGAACAGCGTGCCATCGCCGGAGAAAAACTGGCAAAAGAAAATGAAGCGAAAGCAAAAGAACAGGCAGAAATAGCCAAGAGATCTCTGTCATACCTTTCTGGAATGTTTAATTCAGCCAACCCCAGAAATAAAGGACATAAAAATATCACCGTTCTGGAACTTATCAAAAACCAGACTGCTGAAATTGAAAATTTGACCCCATGGCAGCTCAAAACAGCTGTGGCAAGAGAGGTCGGAAGTATTTTCACCAGTATCGGAGAATACAGACAAGCAGAAAAGTTATTACAAATATCATGCCGGACTGATGAAAAAGAACAACCGTCAAGTTTTGATCTTGCCAAAGATTATGAATATATGGCAGAACTTTATCAGGCAAAAAATAATTTTGATGAGTCTAAAAAGCATTACCATAAAGCTCTGAAGCTTAAGCTGGATCATTACGGCATGGATCATCTTGAAACGGGGGATATATATTGCAAAACAGGTGAAATGTATTTTGACTTTGGCAAATATGATCTGGCATTGGAGAATCTGAAAAAAGCTCTTGCCATCAGAAAAAAACTTCTCCCTGAATATGATGAAAAACTGGCAATAATACATCTTCATCTGGGGCATACACAGTATTTTTTAGGTAGATACAAGGAATCCTTACAGCATCACAAACAATGTTTAACAATCAGACAAAAAATATTTGGCAATAACAATACATTGACCGGTATTGCGTTGGGAAATGTCGGTTATGCCTATACCGCATTAGGACAAGAGGAAAAGGGGAATGAATATTTCAGACTCTTTTCTGCAATAAATACAACAGATGAAAAAGATAATGGTGTTTTTTCCGCGATGCGTCATTTATATGATGGTCACGAGTACATGAAACAGAAGAATTTTGAAAAAGCGCTGAAGGCATACCAAGACAGTTTGACCATTTATAAACACAATTTCGGAGAAAAAAATACAAATGTGATCTCAGGTTATTGCAATCTTGGAAATGTATTTTTTGTACAACAGAAAAGGGAAGAGGCTCTGAAATATTATGAACTGTCATTAAATCAAGCGCTGGCAGCTTTGGGCGAGCAGCATCTAGTTACCGCAAACAGCTTATTTTTCATGGGGACATTTTATATGTCAAAAGATCCGGATACAGCGCGTAAATATTTTATGAGATCTCTGAATATCAAAAAAAATATTCTGGGACAATATTCTTGGGACATTGCCTTGGTCAATAATTTGATTGCGTTTACTTTTCAAGTACAACAAAAACATATTGAAGCATTGCAATATCATCAGAATGCCTTGGATATAAATTTGAAATTTTATGGAGAAAAACATCGTGACACGGCACTGTCTTACAATCACATGGCATCTGCCTATTTTGGCCTAAAGAGATATTCAGAAGCACTTACCTGCGAAGAGAAAGCAGTAGAAATTGCGATCAGTGTACTTGGCGAAGGACATTTTATTACCAAGAGTTTCCAAGAACAATTAAAACTCTACAAACGGATGAATACCAGAGGTAAAAAGTAATTTTTACAGGGGATGTGGCATGAAAAAACTGATAGATAAACTGAAAATGCGGCAACGGATGACTGTGAAAGATATCCGGGAATTGTTCCGGCTGCGCAGCAAATGGCAGGAGGATTTATATTATCCTCTTGCGAAGTGCGCCCTCGATATGGGAGAAAATTTTTATGCATATGATATTGCAGAAAAAATCCCCGAAGAAAAAAACTCTCCCAATCTGCAAAAAATCCATATTATGGCATTGGCATTGGCTCGTTCAGGTTCTCTCGGACGTGCTTCAGAATTATTAGCGACTTTGCCGAAAACAGACGATTCGGAAATCATTGGTTTGAAATCACGTATCGTGAAAGATATGGCAGCAAATACAACCAATCCAGATAAAAAAAGAGTGTTGTTTCAGCAAGCAGCAGATCTCAGTTTGGATATATTCCGTAAAAAAAAGCAGTATTATAACGGAATCAACGCTGCCTCCTGTTTATATATGGCAGATCAAAAAACAGCAGCCCGGCAGTTGATCTCTGATTCGGTTTTGCCTGTTTGCGAAAAAGAAGCAGAACATGATTTGTGGTGGGCAGCAACCATGGGCGAATGTTATCTGTTGCTGGAAAAATTTGATGAATCAGCAGAACACTATAAAAATGCCGTTGATTTAGCCGTGGCACAGGGACAGCTTGGAAATATTGCCTCAACATTGAAGCAATTTTATATGTTAGCTGAAAAATTCAATGAAGCTGATATAAAAAAAATTGAAAAACGTTTAACATTACCTGGAGTTGCTGTTTTTTCCGGACATATGATTGATCGTCCAGATAGAAAAACACCAAGATTTCCTGCTTATACCGAAGATCAAGTAAGGATGGAACTGGCAGCAATTATACAGAAACAAAACATTCATATAGCCTATGTTTCCTGTGCATGCGGTGGGGACATCATATTTATTGAAGAAATGTTGAAAAATGGAGGAGAATGTTTTATTTTGCCTCCTCTACCATTGGAGCAAACTATAAAAAACAGTGTGGATATTATTCCGGGAGCTGATTGGAAAGCTCGTTTGGAGAATATCCTCCAACATAAAAATACCGTCCTGTTGGATGCTGAATGTGATGAAATAGGCGAAGAGAGTGATTCGGTTGTTTATGATTTTGCTAATCGTTTCTTGCTCGGTGCTGCGGTAATGAAAGCCAGGGATTTACATTTCCCTCTTTATGGAATAAGTGTTTGGAATTTGGAGAAATCCGGCCTGCCGGGAGGTACAGATTCTGCTATATCTCTCTGGAAGGGGAAAAAAATTCCCATAGAAATTGTGACACCGGAGGTGAAAAATGACTGAAAGATCTATAAAAGTCTTATTATTTTCTGATGTCAAAGGTTTTAGTAAAATGTCTGAAAAGGAGTGTCTGAATTTTTGCAGAAATTTTCATTCAGGTATCCAGCGTAATGTGCTGTCTCACTATGACCGGCAGATTACTCTTAAAAACACTTGGGGAGATGCGATCCATGTGGTAATGCAAGATATCCTTCTTGCAGGAAAATTGGCATTGGATCTGAGGGATTGGGTGACGAATTTCAATTGGATTGAAGCTGGGCTCAATACACAACTGCAAATCAGGATCGGATTACATGCAGGAGTTGTAAGTCATGTTGAAGATCCCATTATTTCTAATTTCAATTATATAGGCAGAAATACATCTAAAGCGGCAAGGATAGAACCTATCACTTTTGAAGGACAGGTTTTTGTCAGCCAAGCATACGCAGCACTGCTGGCAGCAGAAACACAGGATGAATTGACTTGTGAATATGTTGGAGTTCGCGATTTGCCTAAAAACTCAGGTAGTATAAAAGTTTATTTATTGAACAGAACACCACCACTGCCTTGATTTCAAAACATTTTCCGTAAAAGTAATTACCAACCGACAACATGATGAGGTACTCAATGAATTTTGCATACAAAAACACAAAAAAACTATTATTGTTACTTATAGTATCTGCCTTAACTACAGTAACAGCATCTAATAAGAACTTGAATTTTGATGGAATAAAATTACGTGATGGCTCAAAATTGGAATTAGTCAAAATCAAAGCCGGTTCATTTATGATGGGGAGTCCACTGGATGAACCCCAACGCAATAATGATGAGATGCGACACAAAGTAATCATAACTAATGATTTTTGGATTGGGAAATATAAAATAACCCAGGAACAATTCATGAATGTTATTGGTGTCAGGTGGTTACACCGTCCCCGTGAAACTGACATTGCTGCTCTTCCGCCCTGGTCATTGGTGGAAAGGATGTATATGAAACACGGATATCTTATTTCTTGGGGAATGGCAAAGATGTTTTGCGATACATTAAATAAACAATTTGCAGATCAAATTCCTACTGGATATAAATTTGATCTGCCTACAGAAGCACAATGGGAATACGCATGCAGAGCCAATACAACATCCCCCTACGCATATACCAACAGGTGGAATGAGTTTTGGGATAAAAACTCCTGGAATGTACACAATATGCACACAGGATCATTTGAGTGGTGTCGAGATTTTTACGGGGAGTATAATGAAAAAAATAATATCAATCCGACTGGGCCTGTCAGTGGAGAATATCGTGTATTACGTAGCGGATACCGTACAACGAAATGCCGGTCTGCACAAAGGCTTGCCGGAAATCCATGTGGTCCCGGATACACGAAAGTAGAAAATACGACTATAGGACAAATGTATATGAATGTTTCATTTAGAGTCGTATTAGTTCCAATTGAAAAACCGGCAAAATACCATCAGAATCCGATGGTTGAATAAATTGCCGATCTCCACTAAAAAAGTGTCCGTCAAATGAATTTTTGTTTGATGTTTGCAAGAAAAAAAATAAAATAGAAAGGAATTTCTCAGGAATTATGAAAAAATATTGGAAAACATTTGTTTTATGTTGGGGAATCGGCTTAGGCCTGGTCGTTGTACAGACGGTGATAGAACCGATGAGTATGAATAATATCACAGGCATACTGAAAGATTTTTCGGGGAATCAAACAAGTACTTTGATAAAATTACTTGCATATTTTTGTGCTGCGACAATTCTAATTTGCATGGGCTCAATGTTTGATACTATTTTAAGACAAAAGCTTAATGCTCTGATTTCCACAGATTTGTCATTAAAATTAATGAGTTCTGTATTATATGCTCATAATAGCTTTTTGTTGAACAATGAGCCAGAACGTATTGTTAGCAGAATATCAAGGGATACTGGGGATTATTCGGAATTCAAGGTTTCCACATTACTTGAAATTCCATTGGTTCTTATCGGTTTTACCGCAACTTGTTATATGATGTTCTTTGGTTCATTTTCTTGGTTGGAGTCATTAGGTTTTATACAGGAACAAAAAGGGAACATTCTTTTAGCATGCATCATTATTGCAATGTCACCGCTGCATGTATCGTTCTTGTTATATAATAAAAAATTTATGCAGATAGAACAACAACAAGCAGACGCTTATGAAGAGGAGTATCAAACATCTACAGAATCGCTCAGAGGGATTACCGATATACGTGCCTCAAATTCTTTTGTATTCATCATTACAAGACTGTGGAATATTTTGACAAAAACAAGAGATACCAGAATTCGTTTATTTTCAATTTTTTCTGTTTTTCAGAGTGTAAGTGCTTTTGTATGGGGAATTACACAGATTATTGTTTTAGGCGTTGCTGCCTGGTTGATTTCCACTCCAGATACCGGTTTGAGATTCCAAGATTACATGGGTTTTTCGATATTATGCGGAATGTTTAATCAATATGTTTCCAGAGCCGTAAATATTGTTTTAAGTTGGCAGCGAGCCAAACCAGCCAAAAACAGAGTTATGGAGTTGGCAAATCTTACCGATGAATTCAGTGACAAAGTCGGTGAACATTTTGATAAGTCTAACGAGGCATTGTATATCAATGGAGCAAGGTATTCAATTAACGGTATAGATATAATAAACGACATTAATTTAACAGTTCCTCATGGACAGCATCTTGCCTTGGTCGGTCCATCCGGATGTGGAAAATCGACCCTGTTAAAAATGATAATGCGCCATTTGGATCCTACCGGCGGTGATATCTGCTATGGTAATCTCAAAATCAATGAAATTAATTTTGCCGATTATGCCAGGAGAGTTGCATATGTCTCGCAGAAACCTTTTATTTTTACAGGAACGTTATATGACAATCTTTTTGTAGGAAGAAATATTAAAATTTCCGACGATGAAATTTTCTCTTTGATGAACGATGTCGTACTTGTTCCTGATTTGATTAGAAAAGCATTAGATGCAAAAGCGAAATTAACTATTCCTGAAATTTCGGATGAGAGCATTTCGTTGCGTGGACATTTGCAAAGAAAAATGGCGAATGAATCTCTTAGTAATGATGAGGCTATAAAATATATTATAGATAATGGTTTGGCTTGTCAAGCCGTTTGTGCTGGCTTGCAAACAAAAGTCGGGGGAGATGGTCAAGGGCTTTCAGGTGGTCAAATGGCAAAATTGGCACTGGCAAGAGCATTAATCGCCTCTCCTGAAATTTTGCTGTTGGACGAAGTAACAGCTCCTCTTGATGAATTGTCCCAAGAAAAGGTCACAAAAATGCTTGCAGAAAAATATCGGAACTGCACTATCATTTCAATCAGCCATCGTATTCCCGCCGTACGCAATATGGATCGCATTATAGTTCTTGATGCTGGAAAAATTGTTCAGGATGGGAATTATGATTCTCTTCTTAATGTTCAAGGACTTTTTGCCGTTCTGGTTGCCAGAGAAACTGGAACAGAGATTAAGACGGCAGAGGCAACAATTATTGAATTGGATGCCAATAATCAAGGGATTTTAAAAGGATTGGCTTTGTCGCCTGTTTTTGCAGAAGTTCCTTTTAATGTGTTAAATGAATTAGCTGCAAAAAGTTTTACCCGAAAATTTACTAAAGATGACTTTATTGTAAAACGCAATGATTCGGGAGATGAGATGTTTGTCATTCTTTCCGGTGCAGTTGATATTGGCGGTAAAACACTGCAAGCCGGTAACAGTTTGGGAGAAATTGCTCTTTTCGGAGATTCCAAGAGAACAATAGATGTATGTGCTAAAACCGATACAGAAGTGGCCGTGTTGAAGCGTGAAGATGTTCTCTGCGTTGCAGAGAAAAATCCAGCTATGCTGCTTGAAATCACAAAAACATTAGCTCGAATTGCAGCAAGAGAAACAGCAAGGAGATTTGAATAATTCCATCTTATGCTAAAAATTCTGTCAGAAAAATTTTTTCAGGTTCTCTAATGGTAGTGAACAACAACTGAAATCGGTATAGGATAACAATGAAATTTCTATACCGGTTTCTTCAACATTAAATATAGAAAGGTTGAAAAATGAAAAATATAGTATTGGTACT
>JAZQYS010000417.1:0-2362 GCA_045633645.1 Victivallaceae bacterium
ACTTGCCAGATACACTTCATTGAATTCCTTGATGATTTCAACCTCTTTTACCGCATTGGCAAGAATAATAAAACGCGCTTCGGGGAATGCTTTTTTTGCTTCGCCAAGACGTGTTTTCAACTCTTCAGCAACTTCCGGAAGTTCTGCGGACCAGCCCAACTGCAAAAGCATGGTGAATTTCTCTCCTTGCGGTATTGCCTTTTGAAAAGCAGATAAATTCCGCAGAAAATCCATCTCAAATGAGGCGATAATCCTGGGAGAATGATTCAATACATAAGCAGGAAGATAATCAAAAAAACTCATTTTATATTTTTCCACTCCCGGTATTTGATGAGGTTTTGAGTTCTGTAAAAGGCATTTTCGGCAATGTTTCCGGCGAAAATTGAAATACTGTTGCGGGTATATTTACCTTTGAAAACATGCAGCAATTCTGTCGGACACTTGATTTCAAGCACGCCTCTTTCGGGATTGACAACAGCCCCGCAGAAGTTTTTCACCTCCGCTTTGCGCCAATAGCGATTTTTGTGTGACGGCATATAAAATACAGCTTTGATATTATCAGAAGCTGTTGCCAAAGTTGCAGATAGTTTCCAATTCAACGGATTGATACAGTAAATACCTTTTTTCAATGCCGGATCATCCATTTTTTCGTTATTGATACAACTTGTCCAGGTGACGATCACACCGTAATCACCGCCGCGGGCGGCTGCTTTGAGATCATCCCAATAGAAATCATTGGCAATCTGTGCTGCTGTTTTAGGCTGCATATCTGGCAGATAAGCTGCGATAAAACCGTTTTCAACGGTCAAACCGTCAACCTTTTTCATTGCGGCATAAAGCAAATCGGCGGCTTTTCCTTCGGCAAGAAGAACAAAAGGATGTCCCGGCGCATGGAAGTTTTCAAGATAATATTCCAATGCGGCTGTTACATTTTTAACATCGGGTTCCTGTATTTCAGGAGCAAACACCCGGACTTTTTTTCCGAAAATATCGTTGGTGTGCGTTTTGGTCCAGTTGAACTGAATATCATGCGTATCCCCGTAATCCGCCGGAGCCTTGCCGATGTAAAACAAATCAAATTTTGAGAAAAACTGCGGCATATCATTTTCACGGATCAACCAGTTATCTCCGAAATCATAAGGAGACACTGAAGAACATCCGGTAAAAATCAAAATTACGATAACAGCAACTGCAGAATAAAAAAGTTTTTTCATTTATTTCTCCATAATTTACTAAAGAAAACTCTTCCGATAAACAGAGGATTTCCGATAATATAACGCTTGAATAATCTTTTAGGCTCACAGTACAGACGGAAACACCATTCAATGTTGAGTTTCCGCATCCACATCGGCGCCCGGGGGATTCGTTGAGAAACAAAATCCAGCAATCCCCCTACTCCGATTGCAACACAGCCGTTCAAACGGTCAAGACGGGAATTTATCCATTCTTCCTGTTTCGGAACCCCCATGGCAACCAGAAGAATATCAACTTTCAAGTCAGACAATTCTGAAAAAATCTGTTCCTCACTTTTTTCTTTAAAGAATCCGTCAGCACAGCCGACAAATTCAGCTTTGCCGTTCAATTCTTTTGCCTTTTCAAGAGCCGTTGCCGCCACGCCGGGCGCACCGCCGAAAAGATAAATACGGTACGGCTTATCTGCCAGAAGCGGAAACATATCCGTTCCGTTGACATTTTCTTCAACTTTATACCCCAGCATCTTTGCGCCGATTTTTGCGCCGATACCGTCGGCAAAAACAGCCGCACAATCATTGAGGATTTGTTTGTACGCTTTATCTTTATATGCAATATTGAGACAATGCGCATTGATAAAAGCAACGTGACGGGCGCGTTTTTCCCTGACAATGCCGTCAATCTGAGACAATGCCTCATCCATCGTGCCGATAAAGAACGGAACGCCGAAAACACTTGCACACCGTTTTTTATAAATGTCCGTCAAACCGTTCGCCGTATTCTCCCAGCTGAAACAAGTTGCATGAGCTTTGCCCTTTGCGCTCAATTCCTGCTGATACTCCGGATTTGAAAGAACCTTCTTTATCGCCTCACAAATTTCCTCCGGAGATTCAGGAGAAAAAAGTTCAGCAGCCCCCTGCCCCAGTTCACCGAGTGAAGAGTTGTTTGAACAGGCACAGGGAATTCCTGCGTGCATTGCTTCAAGCAGAGACAAACCAAATCCCTCAAAGTGTGACGGAAAGATATAAAGCATACTTTGCGCATACAACTCCGGCAGTTTGGCAAAATCAACAAATCCCGTGAATTGGAACTGCTCTTTGCAGGGAGAATTTTTTGCATATTCAAAGACAGTTTCCGCACCGTTCCAGCTTGCGCCGGGCATGACAAGAGT
>JAZQYS010000418.1:0-8466 GCA_045633645.1 Victivallaceae bacterium
TTAGACTGGCGTCCGTATTTTGACTGGACACATCCCTATATCTGGGGCGCCCACTCCTATTACAGCGCATGGAAAGCTCCCAAGCCCAGCAGAGAACTTCAACGCCGCCGTTACGCCACAATCGAATGGGCATACACCCCCTGGAAAAGACCTGGAGATATCTACGGACATCAGAAGTTCTGGAACTATACCCCCGGACGTCCATTTGTCGCAAACTTTTCAACGATCTATCAGGGAAAATATTTTGACTATACCAAGATGACTCCGGCGGAATTCCGGGCAAAACGCAAAGCTCTCTTTGACCGTTACGGCAAAGATTTCGGCTACTGCTTCTATACTTGTCCTGCCTGGTGTGAGTACACGCTTGCTCAAAAGCATTTTCCCGACTCCCTGAAACTGGACATCGACCCGAATCTGCCCCGCGACCTCAAGGCGTGGACGACCTTGAATCACCGTGAATTTGCCGTTATGCCTATGTGGAGCGATTACGGAAAATTCTTCCTCAACAATATCCGTCAGGTTTACAAAGAGATCAAACCCGTCGGCTTTGCCATTGACGGCGGCGGCTGCGGTGTCTATTACCGCGGCAAAGCCACTGCCGATCCGGATATTCCCGAACGTGCCTGGGATGCCAAAGGTATTTTTATGGATGAGAGTGCCGCTGTTGATAAAATGGTGGATGAAATCCACGCACTCAATCCGGAAAATCCGCCCATTGCATGGAAAAACGGCGTAGGCAAAAGCGACTTTTTCATGTTGGAAACCAGTATTTTCAACCCCTTCTTCCGTCAGTGGATGCCGCACATGCGTTACATGATGGGACAGCGTCCGGTTTCCGTCCACAGTCCGGGATATCTCTTTGACCAGACCATTCCCGGCTGGCGCAACATGACAAGAGAACAATTCATGACCGCTTTCATGAAACTTGCGGACCATGTGGTTTTCACCGATTTTGAATACGGCTTCACCCAGTGCTACTCAACAAGAGACGGCAATCCGCGTTCCATCTACGTCCAGCCGGAACTGTTGGAATGTATCCGTCTGGGCTGGCAGGCTCTCTGCCCCGTGGAATATGACAGCAAAGGAAAGTTCCTCTACCGTTCCAGATTCGGACGCAGTGCCGATACCATTCTCTTTTTCGGCAATCCCTGGGAAGAACCCATGCCCCTTACATTCAAAGCGGATAACACTTATCTCGGCGGTATCAACTTCTTTGCCCGCAAAATGCGTGACCGTTCCGCCCTCGTCCAGCAGTACAACAAACCGGATACGGTTTTCAAGGACGTGCTTCCCTCAAGAGTTCCCGCACTTTTTGAAGCGGTCATCTCTCTTGACAATGCCCCCGACGGTGTTAAAGCAATTGTCACTTCAAAAAAGGATCTCAATATTATCAAATTTAATGTCAAACTGGATAACGCCCGCGCGTTCAAAGCAAAAATCACGCCGCGCCGTATTCTCAATTACACGCCTGAAATCACAGTCAACGGCAAAAAATATACGGGGCTGATTCCTGCAAACGCCAACATCTCCGTCACCTACCGTTCAAAAAATTTCGGTATCACTTATGCCCAGTTGGAAAACTTCCCCTGGCTCAAGAGCCGGATTTATCTTCCTGCCAATCCCAATGCAGCAGAGAAAAAAGCCGCAGAGGAACTCAAAGCCTACTTTGACTTCCTCAAATTAAAAGTTTCAGGCAGTGAAGCAAATATCCGTATCTGCGTCCGTCCTGATGTCAAGGGAATGCCGATAACGATCAAGGGCAAAGAATTGTTTTTCAAGGCAAAAGATGCCGCAGAAGCACGCGCTCTTATGCGTGAACTTAATTACGCCATGGACCGGAAATTTCCCTGGTTTGTCAAAGAACCCTACGGCGGTGCTGTCATGAAAAAACTTTTTGATTTCATCAAGTATCCCATGCCCTATGTGCGGTGTTTTGAACAGGAGCAGGTAAAATGAAAATTCTTTCAGGCTTCTTTCTGACGCTGTTTGTACTTGCCGGGTGTTCCACAGCTGAACACCCGCGCATCATCCGTAAAAATCCGTCTGTCACCGTAGAACTTCCGGAAACAATTTCCCTTTCAAACGGTTATCTTGAGGCGGCATTTGCCCCCGGTTCCATGGGGAGAATGACTAATTTAAAACTTAACGGCATTGAACTCCTGGAACGTTTTGAGCGCAGAGTTCTTTCAGGCAATCCTCTCTTTGCCCCCCGGGATTGCAATGTTTACGGTTTCAGAGAACTTTTATGGCGCGTACCGATTGCCCCGCTGGATCTGCCGGTAAAATTGGAGTCAAAAAGCAAAAACGCAATCGTTTTTTCCGCAAAATCCTACGGCAACACGCCGTTGAGTCTGCACCGTGAAGTGTCACTCCGTCCGGGCACAACTGTTATTGACATAAAGGTAAAATTCACAAACAACGGCGCAAAACCCTACGCCTACAATCTCTGGCTGAATCTGCTCCCGAAACATCCGTTTTCACCGCAGATACCTCTGGCGGACGGTATCAAACGCGAATTCAAACTGGGCAATAATTTTCATCCGGCAGGAGCCGACTGGACCGCTGCAAAAGTGGATACAGCCGACACCATTCTGGCAGTAAACTGGAATCCCAAAGATATGCCGCCTGACGGCAGATTCTACGTCCACGGTGCGACAACATTCCGAACTTTTGAGGCGATTCTCGGCAAACGTACACTCAAAAAAGGAGAAAGCCGTCTGCATGTCTACAAAATTCTTGTCTTCCCGCAGATGACACAGATGAATGCCCTGCTGGATGAAACAGCTGTTGCTTCCATCAAGACAAACAACGGATACAAGCTGCTTTTCTGCGCTGCAAGTCCTGCGGCAGAACGCAAAATCAAAATCGCCTTTTACGGAAGCGTAAAAGATTTGACTCTCCCTGCCCTGAAAACCGGAGAAAAGTTTGAAGTTACTTATCCTGAAGAACCTGAAAGAATCATTCTTTCAAGGAGAAAAGAAGTTAAAATTTTTTCGTCACAGGAAAAAAGAAAACTCAACATCGTCGCTTTCGGAGACTCCATCACCGAGGGCAAAACCGGTGTTGCCCCCGAAGACAACTGGCTGTTGAAACTCGGCAGAAAACTCGGTCCGCAATACAAACTTTTCAACGCCGGTGTCGGCGGCAACTCCGCCCGCGAAGCGATGGCAAGATATGAAAAAGATGTTCTTGCCTGCAATCCGGATATCGTTCTGATTGAATTCGGCGGAAATAATCACGATCCCTCCCCCGCAAGAAAAAGCAGACGGGTCACGGATAAAGAATTCAGTTCTCTGCTTGAAAAATTCAAAGCCGGACTGCCGGCAAACTGCAAAGTGGTCATGATCACCTTTCCGCCCATCATTGACGAACAGCATGTTTATTTCAAACGTGTCCCCGGTGGAAAAGTAGACAGTGAACTTCAAAGCCAGCGTCAAATTGTCCGCAATTTTGCAAAAAAGAACGGCTATCCCCTGCTGGACTTGTACAAGCTGATTTATCCCAACAGGTACAAACTGATTCTCCGTGACGGAGTTCATCTTTCTCCCGCCGGACACACTTTCTTTGCTGAAGAAGTTGAAAAATGTCTGAAAAAAGCGGGGTATATCAGATAATCGGGTACTTTTTTCCTTGTAATATAAAACAGAACGGGTATATTTAAAACATATACCCGTTATTTGTATAAAAACACAAACAGGAGTTAAAATGAAAAAGTTTATGACTTTCGCCTCAGTACTTGCTGCCGGACTTCTTGCGGCAGAAACGCTTTCCATTACTCAGCCCGCTCAGATTACGCCTGCAAAAAATATCTCTGCCGGCGAAAACGGCGTTCTTGTCTTCAAGGGCAGCTGCACATCTTACAGCACACAAATTCTTGATTTCGATCCGGCGAAAAAATACACCGTCAGCGGTGACTTCCGCCAGATTGCAGGAAAATCCCCTGCTGTTATCTTTTTCGGTTTCCAGCCGCTGAATGCTAAAAACAGAGAAATTCTCATGCCCCACACCCAGATTATCCCGGGTACGGACACCGAACTGACTGCAGATGTTGCATTCGGCGCAAAAGAAATCCGGGTCAAGGATGCTTCAAAATGGAGAAAAGGATACCGTTTTGCCATCTACACCGATCCCACGCTCAAAGATCTGCCCAACTTCAGCGTGATTCACAGCAACTCTGCTTCCATCGTCAAAGAGGCGGATGACTGGAAAGTCACTTTCGCCCACCCCATCCGCATTGCTCTCAAAAAAGGAACACCTGTCCGTCAGCACGGTCTCGGCGGCGCCATGTATCCCGCCGCCCCTGCCGTCCGTATCGGAAAAAACTGGAAAACTTTCACGGGTTCCGCCACCGGCATTCACAAAAGTCACGGCTACACTTACACAAAATTCCCGATCGGAACCGCAAAGGTCCGCATGATCATCTTTGTTAATCTCGGACAGAAAGATGCCGTTACCGAAGTAAAGAATCTGACTCTGAAAGTTGAGTAATTTATGAAAATCGTAGCATTCGGTGACTCCATCACCGAGGGACGTTCCGGCGGAATCACGCCGGAACAGAATTGGCTCACCCTGCTCAGTAAAAAACTGGGCAGGGATTTTGAATTTTTTAATGCCGGTGTCGGCGGCAACTCCGCCCGTGAAGCAATGGCAAGATTTGAAAAAGATGTTCTTGTCCACGATCCGGACGTCGTTCTTCTGGAGTTCGGCGGCAACAATCACGACCCTGCGCCCGAAAGAAAAGCAAGAAGAGTTTCTGATCAGGAATTCCGTTCCCTGCTTGAAAAATTCAAAGCCGGACTGCCCGCAAAATGTCAGGTGGTAATGATTACATTCCCGCCCGTCATCAACGAGCTGCACCAGTACTTCCCCCGTGTCCCCGGCGGAAAAGTGGATGAAGAACTGCAGTCCCAGCGGCAGATTGTCCGCGATTTTGCCGCTGAAAACGGCTATCCTCTGCTTGATCTTTACAGAGAAATTTATCCCCGCAGATATGAGTTGATTTTTCCTGACGGCGTTCATCTGAACGTTGCCGGACAGATTTTCTTCGCTGAAAAAGTCGCTCAAACCCTGGAATCATCCGGAATCACCAGCAAGGCAAAATGGCTCAAACAAATCGGAACGCCCGGAGATTATACTTTTGAAAAATCCTTCAAGCTGATCAAAAAATACGGCTTTGAAGATTTTGATGCCGAACTCTATCTTCAGGCCAACGGACCGGGAACTTTTCAGCGGACGATGATGGTTTTTCCGAAAAACTTTACCGGAAAACTCCCCGCACTTGCCGTTCCCTTCTACGCACCCGAAAAAATGTTGGGCTTTGATCCGGAAACGGGAGAGATCCTTGAAAGGTACATCGGAGTTACGATGATGCGCGATCTTGCCCGCAGAGGTTACGCCTGCATATCCGCAGACGCCTATCATCTGACTTATTTGAAGTCCGACCGCGACAAAGAGGATTTCTATCGTTGGCTTGATGCCGGAACTGCCGTCACGCAGGATCATCCTTCCTGGACCGGCATGGGCAAACTGATTGCAGACACGGAACTTTTGATTGATATTCTGTGCAAAGACTCCCGTATTGATTCAAACCGTATCGGCATTGCCGGTCACTCTCTGGGCGGCAAGATGGCATTTTATTCCGGCTGTCTTGATCCGCGCATAAAAGTTATCCTCGCCAGCGACTTCGGTTTCTGCTGGGACAACACCAACTGGAAAGATATCTGGTACTGGGGTGACAAAGTTGAGCTGTTAAAACAGCTCGGCATGGATCACGCTTCTCTTCTGGGTGCCTCAGGCGGCAAGCCCTTCTGTCTGATTGCCGGAGAATACGACAACGACGAAAGCCGTCAATTGATGGAGCAGGCCCCCGGCTATGCCCCCGTTGATGAACGGAGAATCATTTACAATCACGCCACCGGTCACCGTCCGCCTGAAGACGTCCTGCAAAAAGGATATGATTTTCTGGATAAATGGCTCAAAGCGGAATAACTCCGCTTTTTTTATTTAACTCTATAAAATCAACAGGAAAACAGCTATGATAAAAAGCCGTTCCATCTTTGGTAAAAAATATCTTGATCTGGATATCCGTGAACTTGAATTGGAGCCGGGTCCCTCTGACGTTATCGTCAAAGTCCTTGCCTGCGGTGTCTGCGGAACCGACCTCAATTTCATCAGAGATTACAGCGAAAACTATATGCCGCTCGGTCACGAAATCGCCGGTGAAGTCGTTGAATGCGGTCCGCTTGTCACCAATGTCAAACCGGGCGATACCGTTACCGTTGAAGATTGCTCCATGTGCGGTAACTGCCCGGACTGCAAAAACGGTCATCCGGAGTTCTGCCGCCAGATGTATACGCTCGACGGACGTCCCGGTATGGGAGAATACGTCATGGTCAACTGCGGCAATCTCAATGTCTACACCGGATTATCTCCCGTCCACGCCTGTCTGACCGAACCTCTGGCTGTCGCCCTCGCCGCTGTCAATAAAGCGGATATTCCGGTCAACGGCAGTGTCATGATTTTCGGTGCCGGTCCCATCGGACTTTTAACCGCCGCCCTTGCCCGGCAGAAAGGTGCCGGATGGGTCGGTATTTCCGGACGCTCTGCAAACAGTCCCATGAACGCAGCAAGGTTGAAACTTGCTGAAACGCTCGGCTGTGATATGATTGTCACAACTCAAACTCAGGATTTAGTTGAAGAAGTAAGAAAAGTTCACCCCAAAGGTGTGGACAGAGTCATCGTCACCAGTCCTCCGCAAAGTGTTCCGCCCGCTTTTGACATCATCCGTTTCGGCGGCAGCATTTCTCTGCTGGGATTAAGTTTCAAAGCTGATCACTGTATTCCGTTTGATATCAACGCCGCCATTTTCAACAAAACTTCAATAAACACCGTCTTTGCAGAACCGGCAATCGGTTTCAGCACAGCAACGGAACTGATCAAGCGCGGAATTATCGATGCCTCACTCTTTCAAACCCATACCTTTAATTTTAACAACGCTTCAATCGTTCTGGAACAGAATCTCTCCGGAACTTGTCCCATCATCAAAAGCGTCTTCACGCCCTTTTCTTCCTGATAAAGGCTGATGGGAGTCGGGGGGGAGGAGAAAAAATTTTTTTCACGAGAAAAAAAGTTTTTCTCCTCCCCCCGAGCCCCCCTCCACTTTTCAAAAAAAGCGGAGTATTTGTTGTGGGTATAATTTACCGTTGAGGGGTGTTTGCTGTTCCGCCGTCTCCCCGACAGGGCAAGACGGCGTGACTCCGAAGCCGACGTTTCGGCAAAAGCGGAGTATTTATTGAGGGTATAATTTACCATTGAGAGAAGTTTGCTGTTCCGCCGTCTTCCCGGCTGAGATAGATGATTTTATTTGAAAACACACTTGATTTTTTATTGTTTTCATGGTAAATTTATCCCAAACAGACAATAAACATGAAGGAAAAATATTATGCATAACGGAAAATACGGCTGCGCCCTCTGGGGATGCGGCTGGGTGGCAAGCGGACACATCGCCGCTTATTTGAAAAACCAAGATTGCGAATTTATCGGGCTCGGCAGCAGAAGAAAAGAAAGTGCCCTCGCCAAAGTTGCAGAGTTCGGACTTAATAATATCACCATTTACAACTCTTTTGAAGAAATCCTTTCCGACAATCGCGTTGATGTGGTCTCAATCTGCACCCCCAACGATCTTCATGCAGAAGAAGCCATCCTCGCCGCCAAAGCCGGTAAGCAGATTTTTCTTGAAAAGCCCGCTGCCGTCTCTGAAGAACAGCTTGACCGTCTGACTGCAGTTATTTCTGAATACAAAACCAAAACCGTCATGGGACTTGTCCTGCGTTTCAATCCGTTGAGTTTAATGCAGAAGCGTCTGATTTCCGAAGGCGAACTCGGTCAAGTCCTGCTCGCCAACGTTGACTACTGGTTCGGACGCGACCGCGGCGGCTGGATGCGCGAAGGTAAACGCTCCGGCGGTGCTTTCGTCCTCGGCGGATGTCACTCTGTTGATCTTGCCTCGTTCCTTCTGGGTTCCCCCATCACCGCCGTCCGCGGAGACGCCTTGAAAGTCGGCGACTGGTACGATTATCCTCCCGTTGAAACGGCTCAAGTCCAATTTGCCAACGGCGCAAAAGGTGTTTTCTCCTGTTCGCTCACCGGATTCGTCCCCTACACCGCCAATACCCACATCATCGGCGAAGACGGCACCATCCTCAACGACCAATTCTATCTGCGCCGCTTCAAAGAGCAGAAAGAGTTTTTCAAGATAGATACCGGCGTCAAAAAAACCGCCGACGTTTACGGACACCCCTTCCCGCAGATCGTTGATCACTTCATCTCCTGTCTGAAAGAAGACCGCGACTCCGAACACAACGTTGCCTCCGCAGTCAACTCCCACAAAGCCTGCTTCGCCATCTGCCGCAGTGCCTCCGGCAACGGAGAGTGGATCAAGCTTTGATAAGGCAATGGGAATCGGGG
>JAZQYS010000419.1:0-1154 GCA_045633645.1 Victivallaceae bacterium
TTCAACTGTTGACTTGGTACCCAAAATCAAAAGAGAACTTTCCGGTTCTTTTTCAAGAGCCTGAAACATGCCGTCAACAGCCGCTTCAACGATTCCCTGAACCGGAAAAGACGGCGTATACCACTTTGATAATCTGTCAAAAACAATAGAAAGCGTATTGCAGGCAATCAGACAAAGATCGGGAGAATATTTTTTCATTCCCTCCAATACATTGCGGAAAACCTCTTCCTGCGCCCGCAAAGAAGGCAGCTTGTTAAAACCGCATGTTGCCGAGGGATAAGCGTTGAAATAAAAGAGTTCACAAGCCTCTCCATCATTACTTGTTTCTGCAAAGAAACGGGAAGCAATATTCAATCCCCCCAATCCGGAGTCACAGACTATGACGCGTTTCACTCTTCTATCTCCCTTGTCAAAAACTCCTGAACAAGATTGATCATATCCCGCGGCGCATCAGCGATACTGCCGTTGACGATCCTTGTCATACCGTCAATCCACTGCGAACTGTGCTGCACACAAGTCACCCGGTTACGGAGCATAGCAGCACCCTTGGCGGGATTTTCACGCATGACAGAAAGAATTTTTTCAAGTTCCTGCTGAAATCCGGCAAGTCCGTTATAAGCAAGAACAGCGTTCCACGCTTCTTTTGCCGCAGATTCCTGCCGCAGCGGTGCAGAAAGTTTTTCAAAAAGCACATCAAAATCAGTTTTTTCAGATTCGGTCAGCAACCTCAAACCGGAGTCTCCAATCCGATAGGGAACGGCATTATGAGAAACAATTCCCGAAGAAGCAACTTCAATTTCAAGAAAATATCCCGTCTTGCGGTGGAAAAATTTAACCGGCTGATAAAAGACAAAATTCCCCAGACTGAAATAGGCGGGCGTTTTACCGAAAAAGGTCATGCCCTGCGGCACGTGCGGATGGTGTCCGATAATCATATCTGCGCCCGCTTCAGCCCAGCGTTTGAAAGCCTCATAAACGTAAAAAGAGGGATAAGGCTGATACTCCAATCCGCAATGAGCTGAAATCAAAATCACGTCATATTTTGAACGCGCTTCGCGGATTTGTTCCGCCAGAACCTCAACTTCCCACGGACGGACGCCGAAAGAGTTTTCAGTTGCCCCGAGCATATCTTCACCCTCAGAAATGGCAAAGAG
>JAZQYS010000420.1:0-6170 GCA_045633645.1 Victivallaceae bacterium
CTCGGGGTATAACATGACTTGCCGCGGCGTAGCCCGTCAGGGCGAAGACGGGCGCCCCCATCATTGTCTTATAGGTCTTATAAGTCTTATAAGTCTTATGCAAGCGTCACGCCACCGCGCTTTCGCATACCCCCGCAGCCACCAAGTTGCCCTGCATCCCCCTGCGGTACATCTTGCCCCCGCTGCCATCAAATTTTCATCAAGTTATTGATTCAAGGTTTGAAAAATCGTTTGAGTTATGGTATATTTCTCAAGTGCAACATTTCCCTGTTGCGGGAAAACAAGATATAAGGAGTATGTTCAATGGATGTCATCATCTGCAAAACCGCTGCTGATGCGGAAAAACTGACCGCGCGTATGATCGCCGATGCGATCAATGCCAAGCCCGAATTCAAACTGGGTCTTGCCACCGGTGCGACTATGGAAAACGTTTACGCTGAACTTTCCCGTCTGAACAAGGCGGGTGAAGTTGATTTCTCCCTGGTCAAATCCTGGAACCTTGACGAATATGCCGGTCTTGCTCCCGAACACGATCAGAGCTATCGTTATTACATGAATAAACACCTCTTCAACAATGTCAATATCGACATCCGCAATACCCATCTGCCCGATGGTCTTGCTGCCGATGAAGAGGCTGAAGCCGCCCGTTATGATGAATCCATCGATGAAGCCGGCGGCATTGATCTGTGGCTGGTCGGTATCGGCTGCTCCGGACACGTCGGTTTCAACGATCCCGGCACCAGCTTTGCCAGCCGTACCCATGTGGCGTATCTTACCAACACCACCTACGAGCAGAACAAGATCTACTTCAATCCTCCGGAATCCATGCCCCGCCGCGCCTTCACCGCCGGTGTCGGTACCGTTCTGGATGCCAAGAAAGTTCTTCAGCTCATTACCGGTAAACGCAAAGCCGCCATCGCCGCCGCCGCAATCGAAGGTCCCATGACCGCCATGATCAGTTCTTCAGCTCTTCAGCTGCATCCTGACACCGTCATCATTCTTGATGAAGAGGCCGCCGCCGATCTCAGACTCAAAGATTTCTACAAAGAAGTTTTTGAAAACGATCCCAAGTGGGCCGCTTACCGCTGAGTTGATTTCAGGTAAACTCTTTAAAAGGACAGATATCTTCAAAGGTATCTGTCCTTTTTTTACTTTGAAAGAACGTTGTAAATTCTGCAAAACCGGGTTATATTATATTTAATTTCCCTATAACAAAACTTCGAGAGAAAACACAAATGAAAAAAGTACTGGTTTTATTTATTTTCGCATTGGTTTTAAGTGTTTATTCTGCTCCGGCAAAAAAAGCGGCAAAAGCAAAAGCAAGCCGTCCTTCTTATCCGCCGCAAGCCAAAGTGATTGATTATCCCTGTACGGTTGACAACTCCAAACAGAAAGCGATTGCTTATCTTGCCAAGGGGAAATCTCCCCGTCCGCTGCTGGTGGCTCTGCACACCTGGGGCGGAACCTATCAGCAGAGCTGCTGGAATTATGCTCAATATTGTGTCAAAAACAACTGGAACTTCATCTTTCCGCATTTCAGAGGGCAGAATTGGAACCCCGACGGCTGCGGCAGTGATAAAGCCGTTCAGGATATCGTTGATGCCGTTGCCTATATGAAAAAAGCCGGTAAAGTAGATGAAAAAAGAGTTTATCTTATCGGCGGTTCCGGCGGCGGACATGCCACGCTCCTTCTGGCTGGACGTCACCCGGAATTGTGGACCGCTGTTTCCGCATGGTGTCCCATTTCTGATATTGCCGCATGGCACAATGAGTGTACAACTGTCAATCCGCGTTACAAGAACTCTTATGCCAAACACATTGAACGCGCCTGCGGCGGCAATCCGCAAAAAGACCCCGAAGCCAAAGTTCAGGCGGCAAAGCGTTCTCCTTTGACTTACCTTGCGCGCGCTGCAAAACTTAAAGTGGATATCAATGCCGGTATTCATGACGGATATAAGGGAAGTGTTTTGACAAGCCACTCTCTCAATGCTTTCAACGTCCTGGCAGATAAAAAAGATCAGCTGTCCAAAGAGGAAATCAACTCCATCGTCCGTGACCGCAAAGTTCCTGCTAAATTCGGCAAGCCTGAGACGGATCCTGTATTCGGCAGAGCAAGTGTTCTTTTCCGCCGTCAGTCAAATCTTGTTCGCGTGACGATTTTCAACGGCGGACACACCATTCTTGCTGCCGCAGGTTTGGATTGGCTTGCCAGACAATCCCGCGATAAAAAAGTTGATTGGAGTGTCCGCAAAAACAAAAAAGCCGCCAAAGCTGCCGAAATTCATAAATAACAGGAAAAATAATCATGGAACGCATTAAAACGATCAGTTACTTTTGTTCAATAGACAAATCCATGCAGAAAGCCAAATGTTTTGTGGCAGAAGGCTCAGAAGTCCGTCCGCTGCTGGTGGCTCTGCACACCTGGAGTTACACTTTTGAACAGGATTGTACGGCTTATGCTCAATTCTGTCTCGAAAACAACTGGAACTTCATCTTTCCGGACTTCCGCGGTCCCAACTGGACACCTGATGCCTGCGGCTCTGATAAAGTCGTTGAAGATATCGCCGATGCCGTTGCTTACATGAAACAGGCTTCTCCCGTTGATGAAAAAAGAGTTTATCTTATCGGCGGTTCCGGCGGCGGACACTGCTCCCTGCTGCTTGCCGCGCGTCATCCTGAACTCTGGACTGCGGTTTCAGCCTGGTGCGCCATCTCTGATATCGCGGCATGGCATGACGAATCTGTCCGTCTTGAACGCACTTATTATGAACATATCCGTTCCGCCTGCGGCGGCAATCCTGCAGAAGAAAAAACAGCCAAAGCAGAGGCTGTCAAACGCAGTCCGTTAACTTATCTTGGCAATGCTTCAAGAGTCGTTCTGGATATCAGCACCGGAATCCATGACGGACACACCTTTGCCGGACGCAGCGGCAGTGTTCCCGTAAGTCAAACCCTCAATGCCTATAACGTGCTTGCCAAAGAAGAAGATAAAATTTCCGCTGAAGATATCGCATTCATCACGGAAAATCAGCAGATTCCCGAAAAATTCGGCAAGCCTGAAGCTGATCCCTCTTTCGGAGAAAAAAATGCCGTACTCTTCCGCCGTCAGTCAAACCTCACCCGGGTTACGCTTTTTGAGGGCGGACACGATTGCCTGACCGGTCCCGGACTCAACTGGCTCGCCCGCCAACTTCGTGATCAGGCTCCTGATTGGAGCGTTGGAAAAATCTCTGAATCCGGTGCATTTGAACTTGGTAAATAAAAAGTTTTTTGAGGGGACAGAAAATGAAAAAAATATCCTGGCAGAGAAATCTGCTGCTGTTGTGGCTCTCACAGCTGGCAGTTATGTCCGGATTTTCAGCAATGATTCCGTTTGTTCCGCTTTTCATGAAAGAAAAATACGCTATCGTTGATACGTCAGAACTGGCGTTTTATGTGGCGTCTTTCAATTTTTTCGGAACTCTTGCCTATGCGGTTTTCTGTCCGATCTGGGGTGTTCTTGCCGATAAGTTCGGCGTAAAACCCATGCTGTTGCGGGGAACCTTTGTCACCAGCTGGATGTTCGCTCTGATGGCGTATGTACCGTCGGCAAACTGGCTGATATTCCTGCGTTTCATGACCGCCGCCTGTGCCGGAACCACGGCGGCAAGTCAGGTGATGATCGCCCGCAATACGCCCGATAACAAGCAGGGATTTGCGCAGGGTGTCCTGACAACTGCCGTCTGGGGCGGTGCCATGCTGGGAAATGTTATCGGCGGATTCATCATCCACTATTTCAGTTACACCCACGCTTTCTGGCTCTGCGGTATATTATATGTCTTTGCCGGAATCGCTGTGGTATTCACGCAGGATGATTTTACGGGACAAACTAAAAATGCCGCAGTTCATCCCGTCCGTCTCAAAAGTAAAATTCCGTTCATTCCGGTATTCACCCGTTCGGTACTGCTTCTGCTTTCGCTGTTTTTGCTGTTGGGAACAATCCGTCTGATTGAAGCACCGTATGTTGCACTTAAAATTGAAGCCATAACCGGTTCGGCAAGTGCCGCCTACTGGACAGGTATCGTCAGTGCCGTTGCCTGTGTCGGAGCAATTTTATCCGGTGTTGTCAACGGATATCTTTCGGATAAACTTCCGCCGCTCAAACTGATTGTTCCTCTGCTGTTATGGTCAGCTGCTGCATTGTTTTTGCAGGGATTTGCCAACAGTTTGATATTGTTCACATTCAGCCGTGCCATGCTTTATATTGCTGCCGGCGGACTGCCGCCCATTTTGCAGAAACAGCTTTCGGCAATGACGCCCAAGCGCAAACGCGGTTCGGTTTTCGGATTTTCCAGTGCCTTCAACTGCGGCGGTGGAATGCTTGCCGCGGTCATCGGCGGCTGGTGTTTCTCACATATCAGCCTCAACGGTGTTTTTTACGTTGCCGCGGCATTTTTTGCCGGAAGTATCATTCTGTTCTATAACGGCTTGAAGAAAGCCCTCGGTCTTTCAGGCAGAGCAAATTCCTGCCGGTAAATCCCGTCACTGACTGTCACGCGAAATTTTCACGTTTGAGAAGAAGGCAGTCAGTGCGGAAATGGGAACCATATTAGCTGCGGGAATAACTTCACATTGAATAACCCGGAGTTTCGGAGCAAGGGTGAGTGTGCCTAAGATGTGATTCCAGTTGACATTGCCTTTGCCGGGAAGAGTGTGAATATCAAAATCTCCCATATTGTCATGCAGATGACAATTCACAATATGGGGAAGCATTTTTTCAAGGGCGCGATTTTCCCAGGGGGGCGTGCAGTTGAAACCGGCAGTTTTCCATCCGTCATAGGCTTTGCCGGAAGAATATTTCCTGCCGTTATCCATAATATTGGCATGTCCGGCATCATAACAGAACCCGAGATTCGGAGAGGGAAATTCCGCTTTAAGCATCAGAAGATTTTCTGGCGTACAGAGAGGATACCAGGAGTTTTCAATACAAACAGTGACACCGAGTTTTTCTGCATACGGCAGCAATTCAGAAAGCGTTTCACGGACACGTTCAAGGTGGACTGCAACGGGAATTTCATCCGTGGGAGACACTCGTGTACTGCCCAGATGGATGGTGACCGTATCAACATGCATATAAGCGCAGATTTCAAGGGTCAGTTTCTGGCGTGCAAACATCATTTTCCGCATAGCCGGAAACGGACAATGCATATCATAATAAACGCCGAAAGGGGCATGGGCGTCGCAGAACGAAAGATTATTTTCAGCCATTTCTTTTTGCAGCGTATCCGCAAGGACGGGATCATCGGTAATCATTTTAACAAGCGTATCGCTCAAGACAAGATGTTCAGCGCCGCAATCGGAAAATTCCTGCATGATATATGGACGGGCGGCAGGGGATACAACTTCAAAATCAAACAAATAAGTAACAGGTACATTCAACATGATAAACTCCTCAGTGGTAAACTGCAAATTAAAGTAACACGGAATCAATATTTTTTCAAGGCTGTTCGCCGGTTTGTGACAGAAATCTGCAAAAAAGATAAAATACAGAAAAGACGGTCCGCCAAATGACGTTTTACTGAAAAAAAGCCTGACAAGCGCAAAAGAGATATGAGTTTTTGTCACAAACCGTCGAAGAGGCAAAAATAAAAATCAAGGCGGTTTGCCGCCGTGTAAGCGTAGCGCAGTAAAAAGAAACACATCCATCCGCCGACAGGCGGCAACTTCACAAGTGGAGCGTAAGCGAAACGTCTTCACAAGCGAATGAAATGGCTTGCCGCGGCGTAATGAAATGAAGCCGGGAGCGACTTCACAAGCAAGGCTTCTCTGGAGTTCGGTGAAGATGTGAAGAAAAGGCTGCGCCTTTTGAGTGAAGTTGTGCTTCGCACGGTGAAGAGAAGACTTGCTTTTTCGTTTCGCCATTTTTTTGCAAAAAAAATGGCGAGAGAGACGGGACTCGAACCCGCAACATCCACCGTGACAGGGTGGTGCACTAACCAATTGTGCTACTCCCCCGCTTAATTCTGAAAGCGGTGACATCCTTAACGATGCCTGATCTCAATTTCTCCGAAACCTGCAAGAGCATAAAATGGCGAGAGAGACGGGACTCGAACCCGCAACATCCACCGTGACAGGGTGGTGCACTAACCAATTGTGCTACTCCCCCGCATGTTCCATCGAATTGCGATATA
>JAZQYS010000421.1:0-2904 GCA_045633645.1 Victivallaceae bacterium
GGGGGCTGCTCTGGAAATTGCCATACGCCTGATTCGCCGAGCCGAGCAGATGAAAGGAAAAATCATTGATGCAGAAGGCGCAGTTCACGCGGCAGTATTGGCAAATGTTGCTCTGGAGCTGCTGGACAGCAAAACACCTGCAGTGTCATTAGAAGCTTTACAATGGAAACAGTATTTTGAGATTCTTGCAGAATGTGAATTTGTCGGCATCCGTGCAAATCTTGATATGGGTGACCGCTATATTGATATCCATAACGCAATGGGCAAAATCTGCCGTTCTGAAAACGGTATGGTTCGCGAAGTGGTTTTCCTCTCCGGAATGGCTGAAATTATTGATAAATTATCCAAGTTATTGCGGGACAACGGAAAACTTGCTGAGGCTGCTTATTTTACTATTCACTCCCGCCGTTTGCACCGCAAGCTGCTTCCGGCATTTCCGCGGACTTTGATGGCATATCCGGAATGGGTATTGCGTAATAAATGGCATTTTATAATAAGTTTCGGTTGCTTTTTTACTCTTTTCTTCTTTTTTTGGAAAATGCACTCAGGAAATTCTCTTGAATCCCTGACTGTTGCATGCAAGGTCATGATAGGCAGAGCAATGCATGATCCTGGAAAAGAACATGATATTGCAAGAATGGTTGTTATCCTTGCAAGACAGATTGCTGTTCTGCATTTAGGATTTGTATCTGCCCACTTCCTTATGTTTATGAATCGGAAATAGCTTGTTGAGGTTCACAAAAAAACAAAGGCATCTTCTGCTGAAAAATCTAAAATGAACGCCCGGAAAGTTTATGAGAAGCAGGTTGTTTTTTTGCCTGTATAGTATCCGGATAATTTTTACTAATGGAGTTTTACTATGAATAACGCTGATATATCTCCCGCCCTGCTGCGGAAAAAGAAAATGATGATTTTAGCCTGCGGTATCGTCATTTTCTTTCTGACCAGTATGGCAAAAGTTCTTATCCCCGCCACCATTTTTGAAGATTTGCAGAAAACGGGCATGGATGTCAACAGAATTTCCACACTGGGCGCACTGTTCCTTTATGCGTATGCGGCAAGTCAACTTTTGATGGGGTGTTTTTCAGACCGTTACGGCGGCGTGCGTATCCTGCTTATCGGCGGCAGCATGTTCTCTGCCGGAACAATTATCTTTCCTCTGCTTGACAACTATTTTCTCATGCTCCCCGCCCGGATTATTACCGGATTCGGTGCAGGAACGATTTTTCTCGGTGTAGCCAAACTTCTTGATGATCTCTTTTCAAAACGGTTCGGTATAGCTTTGGGAATCGTTCTTGTCTTCGGCTATCTGGGACCGACCACCGGCACGATGCCCATGGTCAAACTGGTGGAAACTATCGGCTGGCGTCCGGCAATGCTCCTGCCGGGTATAATCGCATTGATTCCCCTTATTCTGATTTATCTGCTGAAATCAGGAACTGTCGTCCCCGTCACCCGCGGACAGACGTTTGAACCGCTTATGGTTATGCTCAAAAATAAAAATATGTGGTATGCTTCTCTTGCCTGTGCAACGATTTACGGCGCTTATTACACCCTGCTCGGACAGATCGGACAAAAAACACTGACCGACCTCTATGCCCTCCCCGCAGCTCAGGCCGCATTGTGGATGATGCTTCTCACCATCATTGTTGCAGTCAACACCTTTTTATCAAACATGTATCTTTCTCTTGCCGGAAACAGAAGAAAAGTCATGATTATTTTCGGAGTCCTGCTTTCTCTTGCCGGAATTCTGCTGGCACAATACGGGTTTTCCGTTCAGGGTAAAGCGGTGTATTTCATCATCTCGGCAATACTGATTGCCTTTCCTGCAGGATTTTTCTCCATTTTCGGAATTATTGCCAAAGAACTGAATCCGCCCAGATACGTTGCCATGTCGGTTGCCTATATCAATTTTATGGCGTTTTTGTTTATTTCATCTTATCAGAATATTACAGGATGGATTCTCAAAGCCTATCCGGTCCGTCCCGGTTCCCTGGCATTTCCGATTCAGGCATACAATGCGGTTTATCTCTTTTTCCTTGCCGGAGCAGTTATAAGTCTCATCGGTGCCGTTCTCATGCCTGAAACAAAAAACAGCGTTCAGACGGAAAATTGATACTTTTCCGCAGAACGCTGCAAAACTCATCTGCTGCGGAACTTTATTGCTTCATCACGGAGCAGATCAAAAAATCCCGGTCCCAGGTCATCCATGCGTTCCGGATGGAACTGTACGCCCAGCACCATACGTTCACCGGGAAATTCAACGGCTTCAATGGTTCCGTCAAAACCGAGAGCCGTTACTTTTATGTTTTCACCGAGATACTCCGGGTGAAGAGCCTGGTGATGATAACTGTTCACAGTAATTTCATCCTGCACTTTTCCCTTGACGGCACGGGCAAAGAAACCGTCAGAAATAATGCGGGCAGAGTGGTAAACACCGCCCTTGTGTTCTTCGGCATTATCAAGGTGTTGAATAAGCTTGCCGCCGGTTACGATATTAAGCAGTTGACAACCGGCACAGATTCCCAGAACAGGCATTTTTCGTTTTAATACCGCCCCGGCAAAAGCGATATCAAAATGCGGACGCAAACGGTTACGTCCCGCCATCGGATGCGGTTCTTCTCCGAAATCGCGGGCATCGTAATCTCTGCCGCCGATGAAAACCACTCCATCGGCAAGATCAAGTAAAGTTTCAATATTCTGTTCTTTTTCAATAGACGGAATCAGCATGGGAACGGCACCGCTGTCGCTTACGCGTTCCACATACTTGCTGATAATAACGTCGTTCTCTCTGCCGTTGATGACGTCAACCGCCATATTAAGCAGAATAACAGGAGGCGTATTTTTATTTTTCATAAGCTCGTTCCAAAGCGCAGGACACAATCGTTCCGATCAATGCAGTAT